>CAZTVJ010000076.1:0-7595 GCA_964616935.1 uncultured Acidimicrobiales bacterium
CGCCGCTGGCAGCTCCTGCTCGGCCACGACGAACATGGGGAGCCGGTCACCATCCCTGCGTCGCAGATCAACGTCCTGCTGAGGGGAGCGAGCGGCACCGGCAAGTCACACGTCGCCGGGCTGCTCGCCGAGCAGCTCATCCACCTGCACTACTCGGTCCTCATCCTCGACCCCGAAGGCGACCACGAGCAGCTGGCCAACCTGCCTGGTGTCTTCCTGACCGGCGGGCCGCAACCGATCCTGCCGCCCGAGCAGATCGTGGCCCTCCTGCGCCACCGCGCCGGCAGCGTCGTAGTGGACCTGTCCCTGCAGCCCGAGGCGGAGATCGCCGCGCTCTACCGACGGCTCGCGCCGTTGGTCGAGGCGTGTCGGGCGGCCAGCGGACTGCCGCACTGGATCCTCATCGACGAGGCTCACGAGCCTCTCCAACACGGGTCGGCGCTGACCGAGTTCTTCACCGCCGACCCCGGCTACCTGATCGCGACCTACGACCCGGACCGGCTCGACGCCGCCGTGCGCGCTGCCCTCGACGTCGAGCTCGACGTGGGACCCGAACCGCCGCTGGTGACCGTGCGCGCCTTCGGGGGACCGGCTCGCGCGGTGAGGGCGGCCGATCGTTGGACCCACCACGTGCGTCACTGGCACAAGTACGCCCGCACGTCGCTGCCCCGCGAACGCGGCTTCTGGTTCCGCACCGACGCGGACCACGCCACGGGCGCCGTCGCCACCAGCCTCGCTGAGTTCCACCACGAACTGCGACGCTGCCCGGACGCCGTGCTCCGCCACCACGCCGCCGGCCACGACCTGTCACGGTGGGTCGGCGAGGTGTTCGGCGATCGCGACGTGGCGTCGGCGATGGCCGCCGCCGAAGATGGCCTGCGAACGAGCAGCGACCGCATCGGTGTGGAGCAGACCCGGCACCAGATGTTGGTCGCCCTCGAGGAGCGGCTGCTCGTTGCTCCGCCCCGCCCGGCCGGCGCCGACGGCCGGGGGTGACGACCGGGGGTGACGACCGGCGGCCGCGGGACCTTCGTCTCTGGTGGCGCCGCCG
The DNA here is from genome assembly GCA_964616935.1 of uncultured Acidimicrobiales bacterium. GTDB lineage: Bacteria > Actinomycetota > Acidimicrobiia > Acidimicrobiales > Ilumatobacteraceae > CAZTVJ01. The sequence goes on from CAZTVJ010000076.1 coordinate 1,052, forward strand.
CGGCCTCCTTAGTCTCGTGGGTGAGGGCGGACCACCGCCCCGGCGAGGAGGCACGTGATGCGAGCGCATCCAGGCGACAAGATCGTCGTGAAGGGCCACCGCGTCGGAGAGCACGACCGTGACGGCGTGATCCTGGAGGTGCGCGGGGCCGACGAGGGCCCGCCGTTCCTCGTTCGCTGGGAGAGCGACGGGCACGTCGGGCTCTTCTTCCCCGGTTCCGACGCCGTCGTCGAGCACTACCCGGCCCACGACGCCAGCCCGAACTGATCGACGGGCGACCCCATGTCCACCGTCGCGGTCGACGCCAGTCGCACCGCGCTCGGCACGCGCATCGATCTCGACGGTGTCGCCAAGCGCTACCGGGTCGGCGACGTGACCGTGACGGCGCTCGAGCAGGTCGACCTCCATGTCGACGAGGCCGCGTTCGTCGTCATCCTCGGTCCCTCCGGGTCGGGCAAGACGACCCTGCTCAACCTGATCGGTGCCCTCGACGCGCCCTCCGAGGGCACCGTGCGGATCAACGGCATCGACGTGACGACGGCGTCCACCGCCCGCCGCTTCGAGCTGCGCCGGCGAACCGTCAGCTTCATCTTCCAGAGCTTCAACCTCTTCCCGGCACTGACCGCACTCGAGAACGTCCAGTTCGGCGCCGACGTCGCCGGGTGCCGGGACCCTCACGCCGTCGCGCTCGACGTGCTCGCCCAGGTGGGCCTCACCGAGCGGCATCATCACTTCCCCAACCAGCTGTCGGGCGGTGAGCAGCAGCGCGTCGCGATCGCCAGGGCGCTCGCCACCAGGAACCCGATCCTGCTTGCCGACGAGCCGACAGGCGAGCTCGACTTCACGACGGGCGTGCAGATCCTCGGACTGCTACGGGATCAGGCCCGGGCCGGCAAGACCGTGCTCGTCGTCTCCCACAACCGGGAGATCGCCCGGGTGGCCGATCGGATCATCGAGCTCTCGAGCGGTCACATCGTCCGCGACGGCCCACCCGAGGGCGGGCCGGCGGGCATCGCCGAGCTGCGCTGGTGACGTGATGGGAACCGCCATGCTCCGCGTGCGTTGGAGCTGGCGTGACCTTCGGCGACGTTGGGTCCAGGTCGCGGTCATCGCCGTCATCCTTGCCATCGGTACCGGGGTGTACGCCGCTCTCGGCAGCACGGCGCACTGGCGGAAGGTGTCGAACGACGTCTCGTTCGCACTGACCAACCTGCACGACGTCAAGCTCCGGCTGTCCGAGGGCACCTCGACCCCGGCGGGCACCTTGACCCGGCTGTCGGCGAGCATCGAGGACGCGGCCGCCATCGAGCGGGCCGAGGAGCGCCTCGTGTGGCCCACCCAGGTGGAGGTGGCCGCCCCCAAGGGCACCGTGCTCGTCCAGGGCGTCCTGGTCGGCGCGGCGCCAGGCGCCACCATCGACCGGACGTGGCTGCGCGACGGCGCCGAACCATCGGATCCGAGCGCCGGCATCGTGGAGCTGAACTTCGCCCGAGCCCGGGACCTCCCGGCAACCGGCACCATGACCGTCGGCGGAGGCTTGGCGGTCACGTACACGGGCACGGCGATGCAGCCCGAGTACTTCTACCTCGTGCCCGCCGGCGGCGAGCTGCTGGGCCAGGGCAACCAGGCCACGATGTTCCTCGGGCTGGACCGGGCCCAGGAACTGGCCGGGCTGAGCGGGCAGGTGAACGACCTCGTGGTGAACCTGACGCCGTCGGCCGACGCCGCAGCGGTCCGCCGCCAGCTCGAGGTGGCCCTCGCCGGTGCGTCGCTCAGCGGGACGGTCACGGCCGGCGAGGACGAACCGACATATCGCATCCTCTACCGGGACATCGGCAACGACCAGCAGCTGTGGAACGTCGTGTCGATCCTCATCCTGCTCGGCGCCTCGTTCGCCGCCTTCAACCTCATCAGCCGCATCGTCGAGTCCCAGCGCCGCGAGCTCGGCATCGGCATGGCGCTGGGCGTCCCGGCCCGGCAGCTGGCCGTGCGGCCCCTGCTCGTCGGCTTCCAGATCGCCCTCCTCGGCGCCCTCGGCGGCATCGTCGTGGGCCTGCTCGTGGCCGCAGCGATGCAATCGCTCCTCGACGCCGTCCTGCCGCTGCCGGCCTGGCGCACGACCTTCCAGCTCGGGCCGTTCGTGGTCGCCACCGTCATCGGCATCGGCATCCCGTTCGTGGCCACGGCGATCCCGGTGTGGAGGGCGGTGCGGGTCGAGCCGGTCCAGGCCATCCGCACGGGTCACGGCGCCTCGGTGCGCCCAGGGTGGGCGCGGCTCGGGGCTCGCCTGCCATGGCCCCGTCGCAGCCTGCAGCAGTACCCGATCCGCAGCCTGCTGCGCACGCCGCGCCGCACGCTGCTCACCGTCCTCGCCATCGCCGCCGCGATGACCGTGCTGGTCGCCGTGTTCGGGATGCTGGACAGCCTCGGGCGGACGATGCACGAAGGCGACCGAGAGCTGACCCGCACGGCGGCCGATCGGGTGGCCGTGCGCCTCAGCACGTTCGAGCCCGTCGGTGGTCCGGTGCTGTCCGCCGTCGCCGCCGACCCGTCGGTCGGCTCAGTGGCCGCGGGGCTCGTCGTACCGGCTCAGCTCCGGACCGAGGGTCACGATCCGGTCGACGTGTCCCTCGAGGTCTTCGACTTCAGCGAGGCTCCGTGGGCCCCGGCCGTGCGCCGCGGTCAGCTCCCCGACCCGTCGGCGGGCATCCTGGTGGCGGAGAAGGCTGCGGCTGACCTCGGGGTCAGCCCGGGCGACACCGTGACCCTCGAGCACCCCGTGCGCGAGGGTGCTGGCTACCGGATGGTGTCGACCGAGCTGAAGGTGGCAGGCACCCACCGCCTCCCGATGAGGCCCTACGCCTACCTCGACGCCTCCCAGGCCAGCCTCCTGGGCCTCGAGGGCTTCGTGAACGAGGCCCAGGTCGTTCCGGCGCCCGCTGCCACCTCCGACGAGGTCCAGCGTGCCCTCTTCACCATCCCGGGCGTGGCCTCGGCGGTGCCCGTGGGCGCCGCGGGCAAGGCCTGGGACGACGTCATGGCCCAGTACACCGGGATCTTGCGGATCATGCAGCTCGCCGTCTTGAGCCTGGCGCTGCTCATCGCGTTCAACACGTCATCCATCAGCATCGACGAGCGCTCCCGGGAGCACGCCACCATGTTCGCCTTCGGGGTCGCCCGCCGCCGGGTCCTCGCCATGTCCGTGGCCGAGAGCAGCATCGTGGGGTTGCTGGGCACCGCGGTCGGTGCTCTCGGAGGACTCCTCGTGGTGCGCTGGGTCTTCGGCACGCTCATCCCCGACACCATGCCCGACATTGGCATCGACCCGTACCTGGCGCCGTGGACACTGGCCGTCATCGTCGTCCTCGGCGTGCTCGCTGTCGCCCTGGCCCCGCTGCTGAACGCGCGCCGGCTCCGCCAGATGGACATCCCCTCGACGCTGCGCCTCGTCGAGTGACCGGCCGACGACCTTCGGCCCTACCGATCGGGCGCCGCCAGGCCCACGATCGAACTCGGAGCAGCTCGCTGCGACGGGAAGTGCCGCGCCCGCGCGACGGTGCCTCTTCGTCCGCCGCTCGCCGCCATCCGCCGCGCCGATCCGCCAGCAGCACGTCGGGCCGATCGGCTCGGAGCCGGCCCCGGCGCCGGTCGCGAAGGGCCGCGATCCGGGGCGCTGGACGAGCTTGATCGCGATCGGCGTCGTCGCCGTGGTGCTCGTGGCGCTGGTGGTGCAGAGCCTCACAGCTCGACGACGGCACGCTCTTCGCAGCCCAGGGCCCGGTCGGGCCGCTGCCCGACGCCGACCTCGCTCTACTTGAACCCCACGCCGTGGCACGCGACTACGCCGACCCCCCGGTTGACTGGGGCGGGTTCCTCAAGGATCCGGGCAGGTTCCAAGAGGTCGGCGCCCGCATCCCCAAGGGCGTCCCGCTGGTGGGGCCACCAGGCAGCGGGAAGACCCTCCTTCATCGACGAGCGGTGCGAGCGGGGGCGCGCAAGTCATCGGACGCGGTGGCCGCGCCAGCGGCGGGATCGCAAGGCCGCTCGCTGCTCCAGAACGGCCGAGAGCTCGCGTCCTACCGCTGCGACCGTCTCCTACCGACACGGCACTTCGGGGACGCGTGCGATCGGAGAATCTGCTGTATATTATTGCTGTATGTCAGCGACCCGAACTCAGATCTACCTGACCGAGGAACAACGACGTCGAATCGATCAGGTGGCCGAGGCTGAGGGGCTTGCCATGGCCGAGGTGATCCGCCGCGCCCTTGACGAGTACCTCAGCGGGGATGTCGATGCCAAGACCGCCTTGGCCCAGACGCTCGGGGCTGATCCCACCGCATCCGTACCCGCGCGAGACGAATGGCAGCGTGGCTGACCTCCTGGTCGACACCGACATCTTCGTCGACCATCTCCGCGGGGCGGCCGAGATCAAGCCGGGCAGACACCGATTGCACTACTCGGTCATCACCCGTGCCGAGCTGTCCGCCGGCAGCACGGCCACCAACCTCGTGACCCAGCTGCTTGCTCCGTTCAAGGAGATCCGGGTCGATCGCTCGGTGGCCGAGCGGGCGGGCCGGGTGGCACGCGAGTTCGGGCTACGTCTACCGGACGCGATCATCGCCGCCACAGCGTTGGAGCATCAGCTCGGGCTGACGACCCGGAACCTCCAGGACTTCAGCAGGGTCCGAGGCCTCCGAGTCCGAGCGCTGTGACGGTTGCCCCGCCGGCAGGGATGAGGCGACGAAAGCCTCGGGCTGCCGTGGCCTCGCTGGGCACTGGCTGGAGCTCCCATCGGTGCCAGCGCTGGCGTACGGCTGGCCCAGAGCCGCCGGGCAAACCTCGCGCGAGCGCTGCCGAGCTGGGCCCGAGTTTCGCCGAGATGCTCGGGAGGTCGAAGGAGCGATCGAGGCGCAGGGTTGGCAGCGTCACGTTGCGGCGTTGGCGCCCTCGGTTGCGGGGCCTACCTGCGCGTCACGCCCTGAGCCGGATGCGCAGGCACTGGTCGACGCGGAACAGACGGAGCGTCCGGAGCTGCTTCGCCGGCAGTTCGGGTGCAACCTCCGTCGTGGCCACGAGTTCCGGGTGGTCCACCTGGTGCGTGGCCCCCTCGTGGACGATGGTGGCGGACCCGCTCGCCAGGACGTTCTTCAGCCAGTCCGAACGAGTCCCGTAGGGCAGCGCGATCAGGAAGCCGTCGTCGGTGGGCATGGCGTCGACTGGCGTCTCGTACGGTCGGCCCGAGGTGCGGCCGACGTGCTTGATGACCGACGCGTTCGCGCCTGGCGTTCCGGCCGACGTCATCTGACGCGGGTTCCCGACCGAGCGGTTCATGCGGCGCACCGCATCTAGCACCAACGGGGACTTCCTTCGCATCCCGAGGATGAAGACCGCAGCGATCGCCGTGACTGCCAGCGCCAACCCGCCCACGAGCGCGGTGATCGCTCTCCGCATGGCCACCTCCTCCAGGACAGGACGCCGTGCGCCCGAGCTTGAGCTTGGATCGTAGGCGCTGCAACCCGCGATCCGACCTGCCCATGGACGCCGTGCACCGTGTCGGTTGCGGGTTCGACGGAGCTAGGCGGCGATCGCCGGCCGTACGGTCTCCCAGAACAGTTCGAGCTGGTGGGCCTCGTCGGCCACGGGCCAGACGAAGACCCGCTGGACACCGGCATGCGCGAAGGCCGAGAGCTTCTCGGCGAACAGCTCGGCCGGGCCGACGGGCAGACGTTCTCGGAGCATCTCCTCGGGGCGGTGGATGGTCGGTACCACCCGTTCTCGCATGATCCTGTCGGCCTCGGCGTGGTCATCGGTGATGTAGAACCACATGGTCGCGAGCGCGTTGGGAAAGGACTCGGGATCCTTGCCGTGACTCGGGAGCAGGCCTTGCAGTTGTGACCATGCCTCGGCGAACAGGGTCGGCGTCGTGTTGTACGCGGACGCCAGCCACCCGTCGGCCAGGCGGGCAGTGCGGCGCAGCCCGGCCTCCGACCCCCAGCTGCCGAGCCAGATCGCGGGGCCATCCTCGTGGAAGGGATGGGGATCGAGGCTGATCCCCGCCGTGGAGTAGAAGCGCCCGACGAACGGAGTGGCACCGACTCGCCACAAGGCGCGGAGGGCGCCGATCGATTCGTCGAGACGCGCCCATCGCTCGGCGAAATCAAGGCCGACGGAGTCGAAGTCCTGCTGTGACGAGCCCGGACCCACGGCCACGACCAGCCGCCCTTGGCTGAGCCGGTCGATGGCGGCCAGGGTCTTGGCCAGAGGCACCGGTCCTCGGATGACGGGAAGCGACACCGTGGTGGCCAGCGTCATGGTCCCCGAATGGCCGATCACCGCCGCCAACGCGGTCGGCCCGTCGAGCCACGGCACCGAGAACACCAGGTGATCGTTGACCGACAAGGCACTGAAGCCGAGACGGGCTGCCGTGTCGGTGTACTCAGCCAGGTGGTCGAAGGTGTAGGGGTGGCCACCGAAGTCCATCAACGGGAGATGCGCACCGAAGTCCACACAGCCAGTCTCACACGGCGGCGCACCCGGGCTCGGC
>CAZTVJ010000077.1:0-3081 GCA_964616935.1 uncultured Acidimicrobiales bacterium
ACGGTCCCGGGTACGGTCCCGGCCGCCACGAGCGAGCGAGGATCGGCTGATGTCGGAGCAGAGAACCGTCTTCCTGAGCCACTCCACCAGCGAACGGCGCATCGCGAGCGCGATCAAGGAGCACCTCGAGCGGGCGATCCCTGGCCTGGACGTCTTCACGAGCTCGGTCGACATGGAGATCGGCCAGTCGTGGATCGACGTCATCCAGCACGCCCTTGGCAGTGCGGAAGCCATCCTGGTGCTGTGCAGCCGCGAGTCGGTGCGTCGTCGCTGGCTGCACTTCGAGGCCGGCGCCGGCTTCGGCACGGGCAAGCGGGTGATCCCCGTGTGCGTCAGTGGGCTGCACACGACGGACCTGCCCGACCCGTTCCGGGGTTTCCAGGCCGTCGACCTCGACACGCCCCAGGCGTGTGCCGTGCTGGTCCAGCAGCTCGCTGCGCAGGTCGGGCTCACCGCCACCGTGGTCGACTACGACGAGATGCTGCAGGCGATCGAAGAACCGCCAGCGACGGTGACGGGCATCCTCATCGATCGCAGCCACGGCCAGGACGGCTGGAACACATCCAAGACGCCGTCGATCTTCGAGGCGCCGAAGGGCATGCCGACCGCGCTCGCGGAGTTCGCGTTCAAGCCCATACGGGATGCAGGGTTCTTCGCCTCGCCCGACTTCGAGCAGTACCGGGGCCTCATACTCGGCAGCCCATGGAGGCGGCAGCTGGACCGCGAAACGGTCGAGACCATCCGAACGTGGGTGAATCGGGGCGGGCGCCTGCTCTTGCTCGGCTTCGAGCTGGGCGACTTCCACCACGGCGCCAACCTCAACCACCTGGCACGTCAGTACGGCATCAACTTCAACTGTGACATCGTCGGGCCTGCGGGCTACGCGGCGCGGGGAACGATCCGGTTCAACGGTGTCGACATGTACGCGAAGCCCTACGGCGAGGCCCTGACCTTCGACTGCTCGGTGGCACAACCCCACCCCTTCACCAAGGATCTCCGCTCGGTGGAGCTTCGCAACGTGCAGACCGTCACGGTGGTGCCGGGCGGCGTCGAGTGGCTCCGCGTGGGCGCCAACGAGCTGTACCGCCCCAGCCCCTCCACCGTGGAGTACGACGACCGGACGCTCACCCAGAAGGGCCTCAACGGCTGTGACCGGGTGCGACGGTCATCCTCGATGCCGGTCGCGGTCGAGGCACCCGAGGGGCTCTGCGGCGAAGGCGCCGTGTGGGCGATCGGGACGTGGCAGCTCCTCACCGACTTCACCGCCAGTGACAACGTCGCCCTCGTGCGGCGCATGCTCACGTGGCTGTCGGGGTAGCGATGCCGTCACCGATCACGCTCGACACGGTCCGGGCCGCGCCCAAGGTGCTCCTCCACGACCACCTCGACGGCGGGTTGCGTCCCGCCACGGTCGTAGAGCTGGCCGATGCTGCCGGACATCGGTTGCCGAGCACCGACCCGGACGTGCTGCAGCGGTACTTCGTGCAGGGCGCCGAGGCCAAGGACATCATCCAGTACCTCGACACCTTCCAGCACACGGTTGCGGTGATGCAGACCGAGGACCACCTCGCCCGGGTGGCCTCGGAGTGCGTCGAGGACCTCGCCGACGATGGCGTCGTCTACGCCGAGATCCGCTTCGCGCCCGAGCTGCATCAAGAACAGGGCTTGGCCATGGAAGCAGTCGTCGATGCGGTGCTGGCCGGTGTGCGAGGCGGGGAGGCGCTCGTGGCGGCGTCGGGCCGGTCGATCGCGGTGAACGTGATCCTGTGTGCGATGCGGACAGGCGATCGGGCCATGGAGGTCGTGCAGCTCCTCGAACGACGCCGCTTCCACGACCCGAAGCTCGTGGCCTTCGACCTGGCCGGCGCCGAGACGGGGTACCCGCCCTCGCTCCACGCCGACGCGCTCGCCTTCGCCCGTGACCACCTCCTCCACCTGACGATCCACGCCAGTGAGCCGCCCGACCTCGAGCTGATCCACGATGCCGTGGCTCAGGGCGCCGAACGCATCGGCCATGGCGTCCGCCTGCAGTCCGGGTTGCTGGTGAACCCTGACCGCAGCGCAATCCTGGGTCCGCTCGCTCGCTGGATCCTCGATCGTGGCATCGCACTGGAGATGGCGCCGACGTGCCACGTGCAGATCGGCGCCGTGTCTTCGCTGGCCGAGCATCCCTTCGCGAAGCTGCTCCGGCTGGACTTCCGGGTGACGGTCAACACCGACAACCGCCTCATGTCGAACGTCTCCATGAGCAGCGAGACGCTCGCCCTGGCCGAGACGTTCGGACTCGGTTGGAAGGACCTCGAGCAGGTGGCGGTGAACGGCGCCGAGGCAGCCTTCGCCCCTCGCGAGGTGCGCGAGCGACTCGTCCGAGAAGTGATCAGGCCGGCGTACGCCGCCCTTCGAAGCGGCTGAACGTTGCCGCCAGGTCGGGTCGGTGCGGGTCAGCGTCGGTCAGCGGGGAGGTCGCTCGCATCGATGGTCGCCCCCGCAGCCTCGCCGATGGCGCGCACCTCGGCCGACCGGAGCGGATGGGTGTCGAAGTAGTCGGCGGCATAGACGATCCAGCCGTCGGCGTACTGGCGCACGCTGCAGCCGCGGTTGACGATGCGCTCGGAGCCGTCGGCCAGGACGAACTTCCACACCCACTCCACGAAGGACCGGTCCCCGGTCAGGATCGGCTCGTACAGCTCCTCGAAGTGCACGGCACCGGCCTTGGCCATGGTCGGCACCAACCAGTCCCGGATGGCCTTCCGACCGCGGTACTCGCCGAAGAACGGGTCGAGGTACACCGAGTCGATCTCGTGGAGCAGCGCGCAGAATGCCTCGTAGTCCCGCGTCCTGCGCAGGTCGATCATGGCGGCGTGATGGAGCTCGTCGTTGGTGCGCACGGCGGCGCACTGTAGGCACCGTACGATCGCCGCGTGAGCGACCGAGCCGGGCGCACGAGTGAACGGTTCAGCGGCTTCGCCGACCTCTACGACGCCCACCGCCCCTCGCCGCCGCATGCGCTCGGGCCGCTGCTCGCCCGGTACGCCGGCCTGCCCCCTGGATCGGCCGACGTCGTGCTCGCCGTGCAGTCCA
>CAZTVJ010000078.1:0-11436 GCA_964616935.1 uncultured Acidimicrobiales bacterium
TAGGTCTCGATCTCTTCGGCGATGCGCCGCACCATCTCGCCTCGTTGCAGCACGGCGGCCACGTCGCGGACGGTGACGAGGTCCTCCACCTCCAGCGTGGAGAGCGCAGCCGAGCCGTCGTCGAGTCGGATCCTGTAGCGCTCCAGGGTCTGCAGCGCCTGGTTCGACCGGTTCAGCAGGCGCGGGATGTCTTCCAACACGTGCTTCAGGTCGCCGACGTACACCGTGATGACGCCCATGTCCTCGGACACGGAGATGACCGGCACGTCGATGGAGCGGGCCACTCGCTCCGCGGTGCGGTGGCGGGTTCCCGTCTCGCTCGTGGGCACGTTGGGGTTCGGCACGAGGTGGACGTTGGCCCGCGCGATCCGGCTGGCGTCGCCGGCCAGGATGGCGGCGCCGTCCATCTTGGCCAGCTCCGAGAGGCGCTGCGGGCTGAACGCGGCGTCGAGCAGGAAGCCGCCCGAGCAGATCGAGAGCACCTCGGGGCCGTCGCCCACGACGACGAGTGCGCCCATCTTGGCCTTCACGATGCGGTCGAGGCCCTCCCGCAATGGCTTGCCCGGCGCCACGACGCCGAGGGCGTGGTGCAGGGTGCCAGTGCGCCTCGGTGCCACCCGGCGGAGTCTACGGCGGGCGAACCATCACCGGCCCCGACGTCACGCGAGGAGCCCGGCGCACGCCAACGCTTCCAACAGGCTGGCGGCGCGTTCGACCTTGACGCCCTCCACACCGTTGGGTGCCGAGAGGGGCACGATGGCGCGACTGAATCCGAGCCGGGCCGCCTCGGCCAGGCGCCGGGGCGTCTGCGCGACCTGTCGCAGCTCGCCGCTGAGCCCGACCTCGCCGCACGAGACGAGGTCGGCCGGAACCGCCCGACCGGTGAGCGACGACACCAGCGCGAGGCAGACGCCGAGGTCGCTCCCCGGCTCGGCGAGCCGGACCCCACCCATGGCCGAGACGTAGACGTCGGTCCCCGCGAAGCTGAAGCCGGCGCGCTTCTCGAGGATGGCGGTGAGCAAGGCCAGGCGACCATGGTCGAGCCCCTGGGCCGAGCGCCGGGGATTGGCCAGCAACGAGGTGGCGACGAGCGCCTGGACCTCGACGAGGAGCGGCCGCTGGCCCTCCACGATCGGTACGACGCTCGACCCGGTCACGCCTCTGCGGCGGTCGGCCAGGAACAGCCCGCTCGGGTCGGGCACGCCGACCAACCCGCCCTCGGTCATCTCGAACAGGCCGAGCTCGTTGGTCGCCCCGAAGCGGTGCTTCGTGGCGCGCAACAGCCGCAGTGCATGGTGGCGTTCGCCCTCGAAGGAGAGCACGGTGTCCACGACGTGCTCGAGGACGCGAGGCCCGGCCAAGCCGCCCTCCTTCGTGACGTGCCCGACGAGGAGCACGGCGATGCCACGCTCTTTGGCAATGCGCACGAGCCGGTGCGCGCACTCCCGCACCTGCACCACGGAGCCGGGCGCGGAACCGAGGTCGGGGTCGAGAACGGTCTGGATGGAATCGATGACGACCGTGGTGGCTCGCACCTCGTCGATGGCTGCGACCACGGCCGGCAACACGGTCTCGGCCTGCAGCCACAGGCGGGACTCCAGGACGTCCAGCCGCTCGGCCCGGGCCCGCACCTGCTGCTTGCTCTCCTCGGCTGAGACGTAGAGGACCGCCTCCCCGGCCCCGGCCCGGTGCGCGAGTGCCTGGAGCAGCAACGTGGACTTGCCGATGCCCGGCTCGCCGCCCAGCAGGGTGACCGAGCCCGGGACCAGGCCTCCGCCCAACACCCGGTCGAGCTCGGCCACCCCGGTGGCCCGTGGCGCCCCCTCGGTGGTGTCGACCTCGAGGATCGGCGTCGGCCGGTCGGCCGGGCCGACGCCGCCGAGTGGTCCCCCAGCCGGGCGGGGGACGTCGACTTCCTCCACAAGGGTGTTCCACCCCCCGCAGGCCGCGCAGCGCCCGGCCCACTTGGGGGCGGCCGTGCCGCAGTCGGTGCAACGGTGCGTGGTGCGCAGACGAGCCATCGCCGGCACCCTACGCAGGGGGTGCGCGGGGGTTCGGACGCTGCACCCGCGCCCTGAGACGACGGAGCAGCGGCTTGAATCTCCCCATGCGCCGCCTCACTCTCGCCCTTGCCGCCACCGCCGCTCTTGCCCTGGCGGCGGCCGGGTGTGGATCGTCGGGCACGCCCAAGAGCACCGAGGCGTTCTGCGCCCGCCTGGCCGACCTCCGCCAGCGCAATCCGATCTCCGACGCGGCGTCGAGCAACGAGGCTGCGGACGAGGTGGTCACCATCCTCGACGACCTCATCCGCACCGCGCCGCAGCAGATCAAGGGCGACGTGCGCACGTTCCGCCGCCTCGTCGACGAGATCCGCAAGGTCGACTCGACCGATCCCGCCGAAGCCGAAGCCGCGCTGCGAGAGCTGGCGAGCCCTGCCGTCATCCAGTCCGGCCAGAGCCTGGCCGACTTCGCCCGAGATCAGTGCGGATTCGAGGATGTCTTCCAGACCGACGCCAGCTGACCAGGCACGAGATCGTCACCAGTGCGACGCGATCCGTGACTCGCTCAGGTCGAGCGGGCACGGTGGCGGCGGCGCACCACGACCACGGCCAACGCCACCACACCGACGAGCGCCGCCAGCCCGAGCCACGCCCAGAACGCACGGTCCGCCCAGCGTTCCCGGTCTCTCGCCGCCAACGCCTCGTCATCGCGGAGCTGGGCTGTGGCCGACAGCGACGTCACCACCCCCGGCGCCATCGACGGCTGCCACACAACGGTCGCACCGTTCACGGTTCCCGTGGGTGCGGTGATCGAGCCGGGCAACGTGAAGCGCACCGTCAGGCCGAACCCGCTGGCGAGCTGCTCCGGGGTCACCCGATCGGCCAGGGGCACCCCGCCGAGTGCCTCGACGAGTGCCGGATCGGAGAAGGCGGCGAGCGTCGGCCCCACCGCGGTGCCATCGACCGTCGTCTCGACGCTGGCGAACGACCGGTCCTGCGCCACCCGGAGTGCGACGAGCGGACCGCCGGCGCCGCTCACCTCGGCCAACACAGCATTGGCTTGCTGTGGCGTGGCAAAGGCCTTGGTGAGCGAGGCGTTCGCACCGCCGTCGGGCGTGGCCGTCGGTCCGGTCACCTTCCACCCGGCGGCCACGAGGTCGTCGAAGCGCAGGTCGGCGACGAGGCCTGGCGCTGCCGCCACCAGCTCCGCATCGGCGCGCAGCGTGACGATGACGATTCCACTTCCGTCCGCGGTGACCTCCGTGGCGACGTCGACGTCCAGCCGGCAGCCCGCCAGCGCGGCGACCAGCCCAAGCGCGACGAAGGCGCCCCGAAGGACGCCTTGTCGTGATCGGTTGGAGGCAGCCCTACTCCGCAGGACCAGCCTCCGCCAGCTCCATGGGGGGCGGCTCGAAGCCCTCCACGGCTCGGAACACGATCTTGCGTTCACCCGGCTTGCCGTCGGGGTCGTCCTCGACGTCGACGACGATGATCTCGCCGGCGCGGAAACCCTTGTTGAGGATCGACTCGGACAGCGGGTCCTCGACGAGGCGCTGGATGGCCCGGCGGAGGGGCCGGGCACCGAGCGACGGGTCGTAGCCCCGGTCGGCGAGGAACAGCTTCGACTCGGCCGTGAGCTCGAGCCCAAGGCCCTGGCTCTCGAGCTGCATGGTGACCCGGCGGATCATGAGGTCGACGATCTGGGTGACCTCGGCCTTCGACAGCTCATGGAAGACGATGACGTCGTCGATGCGGTTCAGGAACTCCGGGCGGAAGTGCTGCTTCAGCGCGTCGTTCACCTTCTCCTTCATCCGCTCGTACGTGACGGCTTCGTCGTTCTTCGTGAAGCCGACGTTGGCCTTGCGCAGATCGGCCGTGCCCAGGTTGGACGTCATGATGAGCACGGTGTTGCGGAAGTCCACCGTGCGGCCCTGGCTGTCGGTGAGTCGACCCTCCTCCAAGATCTGCAGGAGGGTGTTGAACACGTCTGGATGGGCTTTTTCGATCTCGTCGAACAGCACCACGCTGAACGGCTTGCGCCGGACCGCCTCGGTGAGCTGACCGCCCTCTTCGTATCCGACGTATCCCGGGGGGGACCCCACGAGCCGGCTGACGGTGTGCTTCTCCATGTACTCGGACATGTCGAGTGCGATGAGCGCATCGGCGTCGCCGAACAGGAACTCCGCCAGCGTCTTGGCCAGCTCGGTCTTACCGACACCGGACGGACCGAGGAAGATGAACGAGCCGCTGGGACGCTTGGGATCCTTCAGGCCGGCGCGCGTGCGGCGGATGGCCTGGGAGACGGCCCGGATGGCGTCGTCTTGGCCGATGACCCGCTTGTGCAGCTCGTCCTCCATGCGCAGGAGCTTCTGGGTCTCCTCCTCGGTGAGCTTGTACACGGGGATGCCCGTCCAGATGGAGAGCACCTCGGCGATCGCTTCCTCGTCGACCTCGTCGAACAGGTCGACCCCGCTCGCCTTGATCTCGCTCTCCTTGGTGGCCTTCTCCTCGAGGAGCGCCTTCTCCTGGTCCCGCAGGCGGCCGGCCTCTTCGAAGCGCTGCGCTTCGACGGCCTCCTTCTTCTGCTGCTGGACCGTCGCGATCTGGTTCTCGAGCTCCTTGAAGTCGGGCGGCGTCTCCATGCGCTTGATGCGCAGGCGGCTGCCGGCCTCGTCGATGAGGTCGATGGCCTTGTCGGGGAGGTGACGGTCGGAGATGTAGCGGTCGGCCAAGTTGGCCGCGGCCACGAGCGCCTGATCGGTGATGGTGACGCGGTGGTGGGCCTCGTACCGATCGCGCAGACCCTTCAGGATCTCGATGGTGTGGGCCACGGTGGGCTCGTCGACCTTGACCGGCTGGAAGCGCCGCTCGAGTGCCGCGTCCTTCTCGAGGTGCTTGCGGTACTCGTCGGTGGTGGTGGCGCCGATCGTCTGCAGCTCACCCCTGGCCAGCATCGGCTTGAGGATGCTGGCAGCGTCGATGGCGCCTTCGGCGGCACCCGCCCCGACGAGCGTGTGGATCTCGTCGATGAACAGGATGATGTCGCCGCGTGTGCGGATCTCCTTCAGCACCTTCTTCAGGCGCTCCTCGAAGTCGCCGCGGTAGCGCGAGCCGGCCACCAAGGCACCGAGGTCGAGCGTGTAGAGCTGCTTGGCCTTCAACGTATCGGGCACGTCGTTCGACACGATGCGCTGGGCCAGGCCCTCGACGATGGCCGTCTTGCCCACGCCCGGCTCGCCGATGAGCACGGGGTTGTTCTTCGTGCGCCGGCTGAGGACCTGCATGACGCGCTCGAGCTCGCGGGCTCGACCGATGACCGGGTCGAGCTTCTTCTCGCGGGCGAGCTGCGTGAGGTTGCGACCGAACTGGTCGAGCACGAGCGAGCCGCCCTGGGCCTGCTCGCCCTGCTGGGCGCCACCGCTACCACCGGCGCCCGCGCCGGCTGCTTCCTTGCCGCCCTGGGGACCCTGGTAGCCCGACAGCAGCTGGATGACCTGCTGGCGAACCCGGCTGAGGTCCGCCCCCAGCTTCACGAGCACCTGGGCGGCGACGCCCTCACCTTCGCGGATGAGGCCGAGCAGGATGTGCTCGGTGCCGATGTAGTTGTGGCCGAGCTGCAACGCCTCGCGCAGCGACAGCTCGAGCACCTTCTTCGCCCGAGGGGTGAAGGGGATGTGGCCCGACGGCGAGGAGCCGCCTTGGCCGATGATCTCCTCGACCTGGCTGCGCACCGCCTCCAGGGAGATGTTCAAGGACTCGAGCGCCTTGGCCGCGACACCCTCACCATCGTGGATGAGGCGGAGCAGGATGTGCTCGGTGCCGATGTAATTGTGGTTGAGGAGGCGAGCCTCCTCCTGCGCCAGCACGACGACCCGGCGGGCTCGGTCGGTGAAGCGTTCGAACAACTGGACCGCCTCTACGGGTGGACGGATACGTGAGACGAGTGTACCGGCGGAGTTCCCCCCACCACGCGTCAGGGACATGGGCTCCGGTCGGGTCGATCGGCCCGGCCATCGACCATGGTCGCCAGCCGGCCCCTGATCGGCAAGGGGTCATCGGACCCCTGTGTCGCCGACCCACGCACTTCGGTCGGCGCCTGTGACCTCCGCCGCCGCGTACAGCCTCCGGTCGAGTCGTGGCGTAGCGTGATGCTTCGTGGCCGCCGGATCCCCCCTGCTTGCGCTGCCCGGCACGGACGCTGATCGATCGCGGATCGAAGCTGCGCTGCGCACGTCCGTCCAGACGACCGACAGGCAGCTCACCGAGATCGCCAGCCACCTCATCGTCGCCGGCGGCAAGCGCCTGCGGCCGATGCTGTCCGTGCTCTCGGCCCGAACCAGCGAGCGCGAGGTCACCGACGCTGTGGTGCTCGGCGGAGTCGCCTGTGAGCTGGTGCACCTCGGCTCGCTCTACCACGACGACGTCATGGACGAAGCCGCCATGCGGCGCACGGTGGACAGCGTCAACGCCCGCTGGGGCAACCTGCGGGCGATCCTCGCCGGCGACTTCCTGCTGGCCCGCGCCTCGGAGATCGCCGCTTCACTCGGCACCGAGGTCGCCGGATTGCTCGCCCGCACGATCGGTTCGCTGTGCCAAGGCCAGATCGCCGAGCTGCGCCACACCTTCGACGCCGCTCGACCGCTCGATGCCTACCTCGAGTCCATCAGCGGCAAGACCGCCTCGCTGTTCTCCGCAGCGTGCCGCATCGGCGGCATCGTCGGCGGCCTGCCCCGCGAGCACGTCGACGCGCTCACCGCGTACGGCCGGGCCTACGGCATGGTCTTCCAGATCGCCGACGACGTGCTCGACCTCACGGCCACCGAGGCGCAGCTGGGCAAGCCCGCGGGTCACGACCTCCTCGAGGGCGTCTACACGCTGCCCGTCATCCTCACCCTCCAGGCCGGGGGCGCCGCCGGTGCCGAGCTGGGCGACCTGCTCGGCGGTCCGCTCGATCACGCCGAGGTCGACAAGGCACTGGCCATCGTCCGGTCGAACGGAGGGGTGCACGCGGCCATGGAGTGGGCCCACGTCTATGTGCGCGAAGCGGCGGATGCCCTTGCGCCTCTCGCGGACTCGGCGGCAGCCGAAGCGCTTGCCGCCGGCGCCGCCCACCTGGTCGACACGCTCGTCAGCAGCTGACCCCAGCCGGCAAGCCGCCGAACCCGAGCCGCTGGCAGCACCTCTCTGGTGCTTCTGCGGGCGAGTACCCACATGAGATGTGGTCAACCGCCCGCGGTTGGCGGGGTGAGCGCTGATCGAGCCCGGCGGTGATCATCGATCTCCCGAGCCGCGGCCCAAGGCCGGCGACGGAGCATGGCCGGGGTGTAGCCGAGCAGCATCCACCCCTCACCCTGCATCAGGTTCTGGCGGGCGAGGAACGACTCGAAGGCGCGCCGTGTCCGCGTGTGCGGGTTGTAGCCGAACAGCTCGATGCCCAATCGCTCGGGCACGTAGGCATAGTCGAGCTCGGCCAGCACCTGTCCGCTTCGCTCGACCAGGTGGTGGTACACCGGCAGAGGCACGCCGTACTGGCGCAGCACGAAGGCGACCAGGTGCTCGTCGGTGCTGTCTCCCGCTTCATCGCCGAGCGCTCTCGCTTCGAGCGCACGGCGTGCCACCCCTACCCCGCGCCGACCGTTCCCGGCATGGCGATCGATGGCACGACGAAGTGTCTCGACCGACACGACCCGGTCGGCCAGCCATTCCTCCATCAGGCGCTCGACCGTCGGTTGGCGCACCACCATGCCGAGGTCGATCACGGTCCGTTCCGCCCGCGTGGTGGGGATGCCATCCAGGATCTCGATGTCATCCGGTTGGAGGTCGCCCATCCGGTGGACGACCGTGCCCTTCAGCCGTGGACGTCCGTCGCCTGGGACGCTCACCTCGACCAGGAAGCTCGAGAACACCCGCGTGCCGCGGCGCGCCGCGGCGGCACGGTGCGACACGGCGCTGCCGGTCCCGCAGGCGAGGACTGCCGCGAGCTGGGCTTGCTCGCTCGTCGAGGGCGCAACCGCCGCCCGGTACACACGAGGGTGCACCCGCAACCACGAACCGTTCACGAGATGGTGATCGACGCTGCGCTCGGTGAGACCGGCACAGATGGCCTGCTCTCGGGTGACGAGCCCGAGCTGGCTGGAGAAGATGTCGTGCAACACACCGGGGATGTGGGACTGGTAGTGGTCGGATCGGAAGGCTGAGCCGAGATCCCCCGGGCCTAGCGGTCGAGCAGCCGGCCGCCTCCGACCCGATCGTCACGCTCGCCCCCCCCCCCAACCCTCTGCATCTGCGGGCGAATGCCGCCGTCAGATGTGGGTACTCGCCCGCAGATGCAGGGGACCGATGCAGGGACCGATGCAGGGAGTCAGCGGCGCCGGGAGGTCAGTCGAGGATGGTGTGGGCAGCGGCCAGACCGGACAGCGCGGCACCCTCGACGCGCGGACCGGCGAAGGCGTCGCCGGCCAGCACCAGGGGGGCGTCGGCGTCCTCGAACACGTGGCAGGGGTGGGGCCACAGCCGGAGGGGCGTGGCGAAGCGCCACCGCTTCAGCTGCGACTCGATCACCTCGGCATCCCCGAACCACGGTCGCGCTGCCTCCAGCAGCTGCAATCGAACGGCATCCGGTTCGCTGTCCCAGCGCTCGGCCGACCAGTCGGGCGCAGCATGCAACGTGAGGGCAGGGATCGCCGAGACCCCCTTGCGCTCGTTGTCGGCGACGAAGGAGAAGATGCCCTCGGGGGACTGCACGCCACCGGGCTCGGGAACCGCCGAGCGCCGGTCGAGCACCGCGAGCAGGGCGAGGGTACGGTCGTAGTCGATCGTGCGCAGGCCGTCCGGCAGGGACACTCCGGCGGTCATGAGCAACGCGACGGCCTGGGGCACCGGGCAGGTGACGATCACGGCATCGGCCCCGACGGAGGTGCCGTCGTCCAGCCCGACGGCCCACGCCGGCGCGCCCGGCCGAATGGCGAAGACGAGCCGGGTGCAGCGGACGTCGATGTCGGAAGCGAGCCGCCGCGCGAGCTGGTTCATGCCGCCGCGCACCACGAAGCGGGGATAGCCGTCACCCGCGGCCGTGAAGCCACGGCACCATTCGGTGACGAGTCCGTCCGCGAGCCACGGGTGCACCAGCGCGGCGAATCGGTCGTCGCGGACAGTGAAGAACTGCGCGCCATGATCGAGCGTGGCCGCCCCGATGCGCCGGGTGGCCAGGCGGCCACCGGGCGATCGACCCTTGTCGAGCACGGTCACCTCATGGCCGGCTGCAGCCAGGGTGCGCGCCGCGACCAGGCCGGACAGTCCTGCGCCGACCACCACCACCCGCATCAGGCGGCGCGGTCGCGGGCCGAGGCGCGACGCAGGAAGTCGAGCACGATGGCGTTGAAGGTGGTGGCGTGCTCGACCATGAGCCCGTGCGCGGCCCCAGCGATGACGGCCAGCTCGGCCCCGGGGATCAGCTCGGCCAGCTCTTCGCTGTCGCCGCGGGGCGTGAGGATGTCCTGGTTGCCGACGATCACGAGCGCCGGGATCCGCAGCGTGGGGAGGGCGAAGCGGGTCTGGTCGTCGGTGTCGAGGATGGCGCGCACCTGTGCGGCGAAGGCATGCGGCGGAACGCGCAGCGCGAGGGGGCCGAGAGCGCCGAGTGCGGGCCAGAAGCGGCGCAACGAACGAGGGCCGACGAGCCACCGCATGGCCTGGCGGGCCAGCTCGGACATGCCTTGCTCGGTGGCAACGTCCGCCCACTCGGCGAGCAGCTGGCGCCGCCAGTCGTGGTGGCGGCAGGCCGTGCAGGCGAGGACGAGGGAGCGCACCCGCTCGGGGTGGCGGACGGCAAGCAGCTGGGCCACGGCGCCCCCCATGGAGGCGCCGACGACATGAGCCGAGCCGCAGCCAGCCGCATCGAGCACGGCGACGGCGTCGTCGGCCATGACGCTGAGGTCATAGGGCCCGATCGGCTTGTCGCTGCGCCCCGAGCCCCGGTTGTCGAGCGCGATGGTCCGCAGGTGCGGAGCGAAGGCCATCCGCTGCAGGATCCAACCGGTCTTGTCGGCACCGAGTCCCTGGATCATGAGCACCGGCTGCCGGCCGGGTAGGCCGAGGACGTCGTAGTGCAGCCTGGTCCCGTCGCCCGCCTCCGTGAACCCCACGTTTCGTGACGCTACCAACCACCTGAACGGCCGCCCGGTACCGAACGACCTGATCTCCTCGCGGTCGGCTCGGCCCGTCGCGAAGGCGGCGACCGTCAGGAGACCTTCGCTGTCACCGGGTGCAGGTGCGTCACGGTGGCCCAGCGATAGAGCTCTTTGACGACCTCCTCGGTGGACCACGCCGGGGCCAGACCGAGCAAGGCACTGGCTCGACCCGGGTCGGCCGCACGACCTCGGGTGAGCAGCTCCACGAGGTGGTCGGGAAGCGGGGCGCCGGCCAGCGCGGCCGCCCGCCGGGCGACCCACCAGGACGGACCGGCGATGGGGAAGGGCATGCGGCTGCCGATCAGTGCCGCGCGGCAAGGAGTGATCGAGCCCGGGGCAACGACGTTGACGGGGCCGTCGACCCTGTCTCTGGCCGCGACCACGAAGGCCTTGGCCGCGTCCTCAACGTGGACCACGGCGAACGCCGGATCACCGAGGAGCGGCACGGGCACCACCGGCAACCTCAGGTAGCGCCCGAGGGGGCTCGCCACATGCGGTCCGAGCACCGGCGCTAGGCGGAGGTGCGTCACGGGCACGTTCGCGGCTCGGCCCGCCTGGCCGGCGACCTCCTCGAGCTCCAGCAGGCTCCGGCCGAAGGCGCAGGTCGGGTCCGGGGTCACGTCCTCGCCAGGGCAGGTCGGGGCACCCCGTCGCCGCCCGTAGATCTCGATGCCCGAGCGCACCACGACGCCCTCGAGGGAGGGAGCCTCGACCGCGGCGCCAAGCACGGAGAGGGCGCCGGCCGTCGTGCGGGCTCGAGCGAGCCCCGGGTTGGCGCGAGCGTTGGGCTCGTAGACGCCGAGGTGGAGCACGAGGTGAGGGTCGAGCGCGGCCACGACGGCGGAGGTGCGCTCGCGATCACGCGGGTCGATGCGGTGGAAGGCCGACCGCCGGAGTCGCCCGCGAGGTGGGTCGACGTCGAGGCCGACGATCTCGCCGGTCCACGGCAGCTCCTCGAGCAGGGCCGCCACCCGGGTGCCGAGCTCGCCCCCCATCCCGCTGATGAGGATGCGCTTCCCGGCACCCGCGGAGGACGTGCCGCCACGTCGCGTGGTCCGTCGGCGTGCCGTCACCCAGCGCCGTCCAGCAGCGTGAAGGTGACCTTCACGTGCGCCGTCACGTCCAGCTCGCCGGCGTTCACCTCGACGGGCCCGCTGGCCTCGGGCGCGGCCGCCATCGCCATCACGGCCCGGCCGACGGGTCGGCCCGGCTCGACGGGCGTCTCGTCCACCTCCACGACCGATCCC
>CAZTVJ010000079.1:0-4871 GCA_964616935.1 uncultured Acidimicrobiales bacterium
GCCGGGTCGTGGGCGTGGTGGCCTCGCAGCCCAAGTGGAAGGGCGGCGTCCTGTTCGTTGACAGCGCCGACAAGGCGGCCCGCTTCATCTGGCTGTGCGACGCCTTCAACCTGCCGCTGGTCTTCCTGGCCGACGTCCCCGGCTTCATGATCGGCACGCAGGTCGAGCGCGAGGGCATCATCCGCCACGGCGCCAAGATGATCACCGCCGTCGCCGAGGCGACGGTGCCCAAGATCTCGGTGATCGTCCGCAAGGCCTATGGCGCGGGCCTGTACGCCATGAGCGGCCCGGCGTTCGACCCCATCGCCACGATCGCGCTGCCGACGGCCAAGATCGCCGTGATGGGTCCGGAGGCCGCGGTGAACGCGGTGTTCGCCAACAAGATCGCAGCCATCGACGACGCCGACGAGCGAGCGGCCTACGTCACCGAGCGACGTCAGGAGTACGAGGAGGACGTCGATCTGCTCCGCCTCGCGTCCGAGCTGGTCATCGACGCCATCGTGGCGTTCGAGGATCTGCGCGACGAGCTCATCGGGCGGTTCGCCGCGGCCGACCCGCGCGATCGTGAGGTGGTGGCGAAGCGCCACGGGGTGCCGCCGGTATGAGGCTCGAACCCCGTTGCGGGCACACGCGTCGGCTCACGTTTCGCTGGGCGACACCTCAGCCGACTCGAACGCTCCGAGGAACCCGCTGATGCCGTGGTGCGACGAGTGCTCGAAGTACTGGGCGCCGACGGCCATGCGAGCCGACGGCGCCTGCCCCACGTGCGGGCGTGCGCTGGAGGCCCCGGCCGCGCCCGGCCCGAGCGCAAGCCCAACGGGCAAGGTGAGCCTCCGCGAGCTGGCCGGCGAGCAGAAGGCGCCCTGGCACTTCAAGCTCCTCATGGGGCTCGTGGTCGCCTACCTGGCCTGGCGAGTCGTGCAGATGATCGGGTGGTTCGTGGGCTAGACAAGGGCCATGAAGCACCACGACAAGGACGCCGACGAGGCCGCCAAGAAGGCCAAGGAAGAGCACGACGAGAAGGTGGCGGAGGACGTGCTCGGCTTCTTCAACGCAGGCGCTGTGATCGAAGCGCCAGGACGCCCGGCCGATGAGCCGGTCGGGGGACCGGTCGACGAGGACCACTCGGCCTGAGGCTGAGGATCCGACCATCATGAGCTATCTGGATGCCGCCGGGAGCTACGCGGGGAAGCTGGTCGGCGCGGTCAACCCGATCACCTCTCGGCCGTCGGCCCCCCTCGAGTCGCTCGCCATCCTCGACTCGCTGCAGCCGTCGCTGATGCCTCGCAGCTCGCTGCACCAGGGCGTCGTCACCGGCTTGTCCATCCTGGCGGCGAAGGCGGCCAGCGGCGGGCTCCAGCGGGTGGTGACGATGATCGCACCGGCGTCAGGGGGGCTGGGCGCGCGACTGGGCGTGGAGGCTGCCATCGCCGGCGTCGGCGCACTCGGCACCCGGCTCCCGAACGACCCCGATGCACCGCTGCCCGTCGCCATCGCACGATCCGTCTCTGGCTGGACCGTGGCGGCGGCGGTCGGCGGCGTGCTGTACGACGGTGGCCGCCTCATCGAGCAGCGCCACGGCGGCAGCTTTCGGCTCCGTCACCTCCTGTTCGGCGGTGCCGCCACCACCGCGCTGCTCTTGGCCAGCCGGCGCATGTTGCAGCAGCGCCAGCAGCTGCTCGTGCCCGGTCCGCAGCCACCGGCGCAGAAGGCGATCGTCGTCGGAGCCACCGCGGCGGCCTCCGTCCTGGTCGGCCGCGGTCTCCACCTCGGCAACCGCGCATCCGGCCAGGCCATCAACCAGTGGTTCGGGCCGGGTCCGTCGAAGCGACTGGCGTCAGGTCTCGTCAACGCCGCGCTCTGGGGAGGCGGCGCCGCTGCCCTCTACTGGGCGGGCATCGCCAAGATCGGCAAGTCGAACGAGAAGCTCGACCACGGTTACGACGCCGCGCCCACCCACCCCACCACGTCAGGCGGGCCGAACAGCGAGGTCGCGTTCGACGAGATCGGCCGCGAGGGGCGGCGCTACGTCACCGATCTCGTGACGCCAGAGCTCATCGAATCGGTCATGGCCGAGCCGGCGCAGCAGACGCCCGTACGAGCCTTCGTCGGCTTCAACACCGACCCGCTCTCGTTCCAGCGCCGCGCCGAGATGGCCTTGGACGAGCTCGAACGGCTCGGCGGCTTCGACCGCAGCACCCTGCTCCTGGTGTCGGCCACCGGCACCGGCTGGGTCGACGATGCGATGATCGCCGCCGCCGAGCTGGCCGCCCGGGGCGACATCGCCAGCGTGTGCGTGCAGTACGGGCGCTACCCGTCGTTCCTCTCCGTCCAGAAGGTGGCTCAAGGGCGACGGCAGTTCCGCCTCCTTCTCTACGGCGTGCGCCAGCGCCTCCGGGCCATGCCTCCGGAGCAGCGTCCACGCGTCGTGATCTTCGGCGAGAGCTTGGGCGCCTGGACGAGCTCGGACTCGCTGCTGGCCGGCGGTGAGCTCCGCTTCGAGCACTACGGTGTGGAGCGGGCGCTGTGGTTCGGCATGCCCGACATGGCGGCGATGGGGCGCAAGGGCAAAGACGGCCCGGCCAACGCCGTGCAGACGGGCGTGGCGCTGGTCGACAACGCCGAGCAGCTCGACGTGCTCAGCGCCACGGAGCAGGAACAGGTGCGCGCCGTCATCCTGAGCCACGACAACGACCCCATCGCCAAGCTGGGCACCGAGCTCATCTTCCGGCGGCCGCGGTGGCTCGGGAAGGAGCGCGGGAGAGGCGTGCCATCGCACCTGCAGTGGACGCCACTGGTCACCTTCCTCCAGACCGCCATCGATGCTGCGAACGCGATGAACCTGGTGCCCGGTCAGTTCTTCTCGACCGGCCACGACTACCGAGGCGATACGGCCTGGTTCGTCAGCCACGGGCTGAGCTTCGACGTGACACCCGAGCAGCTCGCTCGCATGGAGACAGCGTTGCGAGAGCTGGAGCTGGAACGTCATCAGCGCCTGGAGGGCGGCAAGGACGCTGCGCCGAAGAAGACGAAGGGCGCGCAGTGGTTCTCGCGCTGGCTGCCCCATCACGGCAACGGGTCGACGGCGAAGGCCGCGAGCGAGCAACCTGCCCAGTGATGGCATAGCCCACCGCCGTGCGGGCCGCGCCGTGCCCGCTCGACGCATGGATGCCGGTGGGCGAGGACGTTGACACCGGCGCACCTCGGCGCGACGGTGTTCATGAGAACAGCGTCCTGGCTAGCAAGGATCCGGGCGCGGCGGACCGGCGGCATGGCGGGCGCTCCAGTGCTCGTCCCCCTGCGGCCGGTTGCGCCCACCCCTTCGGCCCTGCCTGCTCGGGCGCTCGATGAGGAGGGCACATGCACCGATCGAGCAAGGTTCGGATGTTGGTCACGACCGCCGTGGCCATGCTGTTCGTTTCGGGCGTAGCGACCTCGGCCTCGGCGAGCTCCACCGTCGTCACCCCTGCTCAGACCGCGAAGTGGTGGCAGTGGTCCATTTCCATGCCGGCGACCAACCATCCCTTCGCCGACCCGACGACGGCCGACTGCACCTACAACCAGTCCGGCAAGACCTGGTACCTCGGCGCGGTGTTCAACGCGTCGGGCACCGTCACCCGTGACTGCAACGTGCCGAAGGGTGTCTCCCTGCTCGTCCCCGCCATCAATGTGGAGTGCTCCGACGTCGAGTCGCCGCCGTTCTTCGGAGCGACGGCGAAGGAGCGCAGAGCGTGTGCGCAGGGCTTCGACCTCGCCGACCCGTTCGTCGTGCTGGACGGGCGAACGCTCCCGTTGTGCTACGTGACCTCCGGCAACTTCACCTTCTCGGCGCCAGCCGACAACGTCCTCGGCGTCCCTGGCCCGGTGAGTGGCCACGCCGTCTCGGCCGGGTGGTGGGCGCTGATCCCGCCGCTGCGTCCAGGGCCCCACACCCTCAACTTCGGTGGCACGTTCCCCGACTTCGGGCCGTTCACACTCGACATCACCTACCACCTCACGGTCGCGTAGCCCTCGCACCCCACATCGCGAAGTGGCCCCGAGCAGGCCCCCGCGGGCCCTAGACTCGCTACGTCCAACATGCCACCGGAGGTGGTCCAGGGCGAACGGGCTGTGGCGCAGTTTGGTTAGCGCGCTTGACTGGGGGTCAAGAGGTCGGAGGTTCAAATCCTCTCAGCCCGACCAAGAAGCACCTGCTCAGAGGCGGTACACCGATCTGAGCCTCGGGCCCGACGGGGTCCTGTGTCCACGAAGTGTCCACGGATTCGTGGACACACAGGGCGGTACGGTGCAGCCGATGCGGGGAGCAGTTCGCAAGCCACGGACGCCAGGAGGCACCTGGTCGTACCGGATCGATCTGGGCATCGACGAGGTCGGGCAGCGCCGCCAGAAGCAGGTCGGCGGTTTCCCCAGCAAGCGCGAGGCCCAGGCCGCTCTCAGTGCTGCCCTCGCTGCGCTTGGCCAAGGCACCTACGCCGCGCCGTCCAGGGGCACCCTCGGTCAGTTCATCGAGGAGTGGCTCGTCGCGGTGAAGCCGGAGCTGGGACTCTCGGCGTGGGACAACTACCGGATCGTCCTCACCCGCAACGTCGCCCCGCGCATCGGCCACCTCCGTCTCACCGATGTCACCGCGATGCGCCTGCAACGCCTCTACGCCGATCTCCTCGCTTCGGGGCGCGCCGATGGCGGGCCACTCTCACCGCGGTCGGTGCAGCTCACCCACCGGATCCTCCATCGCGCGCTCGCCGACGCAGTCCGGTGGCGCCTGCTACCCCTGAACCCGGCCGACCAGGTGCGGGGGCCGAAGGTGGAGCGGAAGGAGCAGACGGTGTGGACCGTCGAGGAGGCCGCCCGGTTCCTCGACGCCGTCGTCG
>CAZTVJ010000080.1:0-5730 GCA_964616935.1 uncultured Acidimicrobiales bacterium
CCGGCGATCTCATCGGAGGTGGCCGGACCCATCCCGGCCATCGCGTCGAACAGGACGACGCGGTGACCGACGCTCAGCTGAGCGCGGCCGACGCGCCGTGGAGGAACCCCGTCACCTTGGCGGCGAGCGCCTCCATCTCGACCAGATCCAACTCGTCGGTCATCGTCACGACGACCTCCCTTCTCCGCAGCGTGGAGGGGTGAGCGCGACGACGGCCGAGCGGCGTGCGACAACGTTGTTCCCCTCACCGTCAGTGTGCGCGCTCAATTCTCGGCCTGGTCAACGCGCGGCACCAGCGGTGCCGCGTGCGCGACGCTCGGACGGTGGACCCGAAGCTCGAGGTGAACCTGCGCAACTGGGAGAGCCGTGTGCCGCTCCACGAGCAGGGCTACGGGCTCGATCGCTACCTCGTAGACGCCAGCTACCTCTCCGACGTGGTGCGGTTCGACCTGCCTCGCCTGGGTGACGTCGCCGACCTGGACGCCGTGCACCTCCAGTGTCACCTCGGCACCGACACCCTCTCGCTGGCCCGTCTCGGCGCGCACATGACGGGGCTGGACTTCTCGCCCGCGGCACTCGTGGTGGCACGGCGGCTGGCGGGCGACGCGGGCGCGTCCATCCGGTACGTCGAGGCCGAGGTGTACGACGCGGTGGAGGTGTTGGGTCCGGCGCAGTTCGACCTGGTGTTCACCGGCATTGGTGCGCTGTGCTGGCTCCCGTCGGTGCAGAAGTGGGCGGACGTCGTGAGTCGGCTGCTGCGCCAAGGTGGTCGGCTGTTCCTGCGCGAGGGACACCCGATGCTGTGGTCGCTGTGCGACCCGCGCGAGGACGAGCTGGTCGTCGTGGAGTACCCCTACTTCGAGGTACCGTCAGGCACGTCGTTCTTCGAGACGTCGACGTACGTGGAGCACGACGGCGAGGTGGGATCGCCCGAGACGATCTCGTGGAACCACGGGCTGGGCGAGATCATCACGGCACTCATGGGCGCGGGGATGGAGCTGACGGCGTTCGAGGAACACACGTCGGTGCCCTGGAACCCGCTCGGTTCGGCCATGGAGGCACTTCCCAACGGCGAGTTCCAGCTGCGCGACCAGCCCGAGCGTCTGGCCGCCTCGTACACGCTGCAAGCCCGCAAGCGCTGACCCGCGAACTCTGTCACACCCCGCGCGTATGTTCGGGGGTGATGAGCACAGATGTCCTGACCCGGCTGGAAGCGGCACTCGACGAGCTCGCCGCGCTCGACCACGCCTCGCTGTCGGGTGACGAGCTCGGCGAGCTGGTTGTCGGGTTGCACCGCATCGATGCCCGCCTCGCTGCCCAACGACTCCGCCTGGTGGGGGATGTGGATGCCCGCCGGGTGTGGCGCCACGACGGCTACCCCACCGCGTCGTCCTGGCTGGTCCACCGTTGCCGCATGGCGCCGCGTCGGGCACGCAGCGAGCTGCGCCACGCCCGCGTCCTGCGCACCCTGCCCGTCACCGCCGCGGCGCTGGCCGACGCCTCGATCTCGGTCGACGCCATGCACGCCATCGTGCGGGCCCACCAGCCCGCCACCGCCGCCGCGTTGGCCCGTGACGAAGCGATGCTGGTCGACCACGCCCGCTCGTTGGACGTGGTCGACGTCGAACGCATCGTGCGCTACTGGGAGCAACAAGCCGACGCTGACGGCGCCGAACAGGCCGCCGCCGAACGCCATGACCATCGCCGCGTCTCGTGCAACCCCGGGATCGACGGGCACTGGCTCCAAGGGTGGCTCCCCACCGTGGCCGGCGCCACCTTCACGGCCGAGCTGGAACGCCTCGAACAACAGCTCTTCGACGACGACTGGAAGACCGCCGTGGCCGAGCACGGCGAGGCGGTCCAGGTCTCTCAGCTGGCTCGCACCCCCACCCAACGTCGAGCCGACGCCCTGGTCGAGATGGCGGTCCGTTCCGCCACCGCTCCTGCTGGTGGGCGCCGCCCCGCCCCCCGGATCACGATCCTGGTCGGCTACGAGACCTTCGCCGGGCGCATCTGCCAGCTGGCATCGGGACAGACCCTCACCCCCGGCGAGGTTGCCGCTCTCCTCGATGAATCCATCATCGAACGCGTCGTGTTCGACGGACCGTCGCGGGTCATCGACGTCGGCCAGCAACGCTTCTTCACCGGGGCGCTGCGCCGCGCCATCCAAGTCCGCGACCGCACCTGCACCGAGGCGGGCTGCCATGTTCCCGCCGAGCAGTGCGAGACCGACCACCTCCAACCGGCCTCCCACCACGGCCCCACCAGCCAAGCCAACGGCACCCTCCGCTGCCCCTTCCACCACCGCCAACGCCACCGCGACCAAGACGCCCGACCACCACCGGACTGACCGAGATGACCGCTGCTTCCCCCTAGCAACCTCACCAACGTCCGATCCTGGAGGAGGCATGCCATGCCCTCTACCCTGTCCACCATGCTGCTCGACACCCCGGTGCGCCGGCTGTCGTTGGACGAGTTCTTCGCCCTCTACCCGCCTGAGGTCGACGACACCGTGCTGGAGCTCGTCGAGGGCCAGGTCGTCGTCGTGAACTCGCCGTCGGGTCCCCACCAGCGGCTGATCTTCCGCTTGGGTCACCTGCTCGAGGCGGCGTGCCCGGTTGGATACGAGCCACTCGCCGGCCCGATCGACTGGGTGCTGTGGGGTGATCCGCTCCCCACCGTCCGGGTCCCTGACCTCGTCGTCGTCCGCAGCCTCCAGGCCGACGGCATCCGCCTGGTCGACCCTCCGCTCCTGGCGGTGGAGGTGCTGTCACCCGACTCGTTCGAGCGCGACGTCGTGACCAAGCGGCGCGAGTACGCCCGTGCCGGCCTCGAGCACTACTGGATCGCTCGCCCGAACACGGGTGAGATCATCCGGTACGGCCGCGCTGGCGAGGAGCTGGTGGAGTTGGGTCGACTCCCGGCCGGCAAGGCCACGACCGTGACCGAACCGTTCACCGTCACGATCGACCCGGCCAACCTGCTGGGCCCCCGCCGCCCAGCGGGCTGAAGCATCGCTAGCGGAAGTCGCGCGAGCGCACCTCGCCGGCCACCGGGAGCAGCTCGATGCGCTCGGCCACCACGTTCACCACCCCCTCGAACTTCTCCAGCCGGCCGCGGATCAGCAGCGCCGGCGCACCCCGCGCCACCCGGCGGTAGCGGGCCCAGCACCCCTTCGAGCACACCACGTTGATGAGGCCGGTCTCGTCCTCCAGGTTGATGAAGGTGACGCCCTGGGCCGTGGCCGGGCGCTGGCGGTGGGTGACCACCCCACCCACCAGGACGCGGCTGCCGTGCTCGCACGCGGCCAGCCCGGAGGCCGTCACCGCGCCGATGCGGTCGAGCTGCGGGCGCACGAAACGGGTGGGGTGGCCATCGGGGGCGACACCGGTGGCCCACAGATCGGCCACCGCTTCCTCCTGCTCGCTCATGCCCGGCAACCGGGGCGAGTCGGCCCCGGTGACGATGCCGGCCAGCCGTCCCGGGCGGCTCTGGGTCACCGAGCCGACCGACCACAAGGCCTCCCGCCGCTCCAGACGTGACCCGTCCACCCCCCGGAAGCACCCGAAGGCCCCCGCGGTGGCCATGGCCTCCAGGTGGGCGAGGGTGAGGGCGGGCACCCGGCGCACCAGGTCCTCAAGGTCGGCGTAGGGCCGCGCCGCGGCGATCTCCTTGGCCAGGTCGTCACCCAGCGAGCGAACCGACGCCAGGCCCAAGCGCACCGCCAGGTCGTGGTGCGAGCCCGCGCACGCCTCCAGGGTGACGCACCAGTCCGAGATGTTGAGGTCAGGGGTGTGCACCACCACGCCGTGACGCCGGGCGTCCTGCACCAGCGACTGCGGCGAGTAGAAGCCCATGGGTTGCGCGTTCAGCAGCGAGGCGCAGAACGCCGCTGGCTCGTGCAGCTTGATCCACGCCGACGCGTACACCAGGTAGGCGAACGACACGCTGTGGCTCTCGGGGAAGCCGTAGTTGGCGAAGGCCGCCATCTTGGCGAAGATCTCGTCGGCCACGTCGCCGGTGATGCCACGCTCGGCCATGCCCTCGTAGAGGCGCTGGCGTAGCTGCTCCATCCGCTGGCGGCTGCGCTTGGACCCCATGGCCTGACGCAGCTGGTCGGCCTCGGCCGGGGTGAAGCCGGCCACGTCGATGGCCATCTGCATGAGCTGCTCCTGGAACAGCGGGATGCCCAGCGTCTTGCCCAGGCTGCCCTCCAGCAGCGGGTGCAAGAAGGTGACCGGTTCCAGCCCGTTGCGGCGCCGGATGTAGGGGTGCACCGACCCGCCCTGGATGGGCCCGGGCCGGATGAGGGCCACCTCGACAACGAGGTCGTAGAACGTGCGGGGCTTCAGGCGAGGCAGCGTGGCCATCTGGGCCCGGCTCTCCACCTGGAACACACCCACCGAGTCCGCTCGGCAGAGCATGTCGTAGACCTCGTCCTCCTGAGGAATGGTTGCCAGTGCAACTTCTCGCCCGCAGTGCTCGCGCATGAGATCGATGGCGCCGTGCAGCGCGGTGAGCATGCCCAGGCCGAGCAGGTCGAACTTCACCAGGCCCACGGCGGCACAGTCGTCCTTGTCCCACTGCAGCACGCTGCGATCGGCCATGCGGGCCCACTCGACGGGGCACACCTCGATGACGGGCCGGTCGCAGATGACCATGCCGCCCGAGTGGATGCCGAGGTGGCGCGGGAAGTCCTCCACCTGGCGGGCCAGCTCCATGACGTTGGCGGGGATGTCGTGATCGGCCTGGCGGGCAGTGACCTCCACGCGGCCCCAGGCATCCACCTGCTTCGACCACGCATCCTGCTGACCGGGGGCGAAGCCGAGGGCCTTGGCCATGTCTCGCACCGCCGAGCGAGCCCGATAGGTGATGACGTTGGCCACCTGGGCGGTGTGCTCGCGCCCGTAGCGGTCGAAGACGTACTGGATGGCCTCCTCCCGGCGGCCGCTCTCGATGTCGACGTCGATGTCGGGCGGGCCGTCGCGCTCGGTCGACAGGAAGCGTTCGAACAGCAGCCCGAGGCGCACCGGGTCGGCAGCCGTGATCCCGAGGGCGAAGCACACGGCGGAGTTGGCCGCCGAACCCCGACCCTGGCAGAAGATGTCGGACCGGCGGCAGAACTCGACGATGTCCCACACCACCAGGAAGTAGCCGGGGAAGCCGAGGGCCTCGATGACCCCGAGCTCGTGGTCGATGACCTGCCAGGCCCGGGCCCGGATGCTGGCCGTGTCCGCGCTGAGGGGCCGGGCCCCGTAGTGCGTCTCGGCCCCCCGGCGCACCAGCTCTCGTAGCCACGACATCTCGGTGTGGCCGGACGGGCACCGGAACGGCGGCAGGTTGGGGGCCATGAGGGCCAGGTCGAACGCGCAGGCCCGGCCGATCTCGGCGGCGGCTTCCACCACGCCCGGGTACCGGGCGAAGCGGCGCGCCTGCTCGGCCCCCGAGCGCAGGTGGCGGCTGGAGGCGGGCAGCCAGGCGTCGAGCTCGTCCAAGCTGCGCCGCGCCCGCACCGCGGCCAGGGCCGAGCGCAACCGAGCCCGGGCCGGAGCGTGCTCGTGGACGTTGCCGGTGGCCACGCAGGCCACGCCGGCCCGCACGGCCAGCTCGGCCAGGGCGTCGTTGCGGACCGAGTCGAGCGGGTCGCCGTGGTCCCAGATCTCCACGTAGACGCTGTCCCGCCCGAACGCCTGGACGAGCAGGTCCGTGTCGGCGCGCACCTGCTCGACG
>CAZTVJ010000081.1:0-1621 GCA_964616935.1 uncultured Acidimicrobiales bacterium
TCTTCGCCCAGGCCCAGGCGCTGGCGTTCGGCAAGACGGAGGAGGAGGTGCGCGCCGAGGGCACGCCCGACGCGGTGGTGCCGCACCGGGTGATGGAGGGCAACCGACCGACCAACGTGGTGTTGTCCGAGCAGCTCACCCCGTTCCGCCTCGGCACCCTCGTGGCCCTCTACGAGCACAGCGTGTTCACCCAGGGGACGATCTGGGGCGTCGACTCGTTCGATCAGTGGGGGGTCGAGCTGGGCAAGGCACTGGCCGTGGGCATCCTCCCCGCGCTGGAGGCGCCAGAGGAGCCCGAGCTCACCTACGACTCGTCGACCAACGCGCTGATCCGGCTCTACCGCTCCCTCAAGCGCCCCTGAGGTCCCGCCGCTCGACGGACGTGCCCCGCCCCACGAGGATCACGGTCGTCAGCTCGGGCGCGAACAGGCCGTGTTCGACCAGTCCGGGGATCGATGCGAGCCGGGCAGCGAGCGCGGCAGGGTTGCCGACGTGGCCTCCGAAGTCGGCGATGACGCCGCCGTCGGGGCTCAACGGCACGTCGCGTCGCGTGATCGGCGCGAGGTGACGCAACGTCGCCGCCACACCGAACGCCAGCAGCTCGACGGGTACCGGCGGGTGGAGCGCGTCGACGAGCTTGGTCGAGTCCGCGATGACCACGAACTGGTCGGCCGCCGCGGCGACCACCTTCTCCCGGGTGAGGGCTGCCCCTCCGCCCTTCACGACCCAGCCGTCGGGTGCCACCTGGTCGGCGCCGTCGATGCTGATGTCGAAGCGGTCGATCGTGTCGAAGGCCTCGACGCGCAAGCCGACCTGCCGCGCGGCGTCTTCGGTGGCCGGGGAGGTGGCGACGCAACGCAGCGACAGGTGACGTCGGGCGAGGGCGGCCAGCAGGAAGGCGACCGTCGACCCCGTCCCGAGCCCGACGGTCATGCCGTCCTCCACCAGCTCAGCGGCCGCTTCGGCCGCAAGCTGCTTCTCCTGGTCCGCGCTCACGCTGTGCTCCTGGTCTGTTGCAGGCGAAGGTAGCAACCGCAACTGCTCAGGTCCGCCGAGCCACCCGGTTCCCACTGCCGTTGATGTCGGCACCGTCGTCTGAGCGCAACGTGTTCGTAACATTCGTCATGAAGTTGCTATGTTTGCCGGATGCGCTTCGCCCGCACCGCCGCCGTCGCGGGTGTGCTCGTCGGCCTGCTGGGCGTGTCGCTGCCGTCAGGCCCCGCGGCGGCTGACAGCGTCGAGGCGACCGAGCGGGAGGCGGCCAAGCTCGCCGATCGCATCGAGCAGCTCGAGGTCCGAGCGGAGCAGCTGACCGAGGAGTACAACCAGGCCACCCTCGACCTGCAGCAGGCCGGCGACGAGGTGGAGGCGGCGAAGGCCCGGTTGGTGGAGCACGAAGCGGACCTGGCCACCCTGCGCACCGACATGGCGAAGGTGGCCCTGACCTCATACGTCTCCTACGACCAAGGCGCGGGCATCGCTTCGGTCCTCGACGAGAACGCCTTGGCGGGGCAGGGCGCCGTTCGCAGCGGGTACGTCACCCTGGCCCTCGGGGCCCGGGTCGAGGTGGCCGACCGCATGCGATCCACCCTGGAAGATGCCGAGCGCCAGCGCCGCGAGG
>CAZTVJ010000082.1:0-8351 GCA_964616935.1 uncultured Acidimicrobiales bacterium
CAGATCATGGAGCACCTCGGCGTCACACCGGGGCCGGTCGTCGGCCGGGCGCTCGACTTCCTGCTCGAGCTTCGCCTGGACGAGGGCCCACTCGGTGAGGACGAGGCCCGTCGGCGCCTCGACCAGTGGTGGGCGACCCAACCGGCCTGAGGCCTACACGCCCAGCTTGCGGGCCCGGAGCAGGAGCGCGGCCGGGACCATGGCCCCGGCCGGCACCGGTTCGAGCAGCACGTCGACGGCGAAGTTGGCACGCTGCAGCGCGGTGAAGTAGGCGCTGACCGTGCGGGCCGGTGGCGTGCCGTAGGGCCTCCGCAGCACCACCTCGCCGCCTTCGAGCGCCGCCGTCAGCGGGTGGGGCACCGCGAGCACGAACGGCAGGCCGGGCTTCAGCACGCGGTGGACCTGGCGGAAGACACGGCTGATGTCGTCGACGCTGCCGATGGCGCTCGTGGACAGGACGAGGTCGACCGAGGCGCTCGTCGCGAAACCGAGGTCGGCGACGTCGCTCTGATGGAACTCGATGCGGACCTCGGCGGTCTCCGCCTCCTGTCGCCCCTCGATGATCCGCTCGGCCGACGGGTCGACGACCATCACTCGACTCCCCATCCTTGCCAAGGCGATGGCGTTGCCCGCTCCCCCGAGCTCGATCGTGCGGCGGCCGGCCACCTCACCGCAGAGGCGGAGCTCGGTCTCGGTGGGGATGCCGGGCGCGTACGTGATCGTGGTGTGGTTCGGCACCCCGCCAGTGTGGTGCTCCGCGGGTGGTCTGCGGTGGATTCCCGCAGGGGTTCAGCACCCGGCGGCATGCCCTGGCGCCCGCAGTAGCCTGGCCGGGTGACGTTTCGGCCCGACACCTTGCGCACCGGTGTGGACGGTGTGGGTCGTCCCGGGGTCATCGATCACCGCCTGGCGCGGCGCGCGCTCATCAGCGAGTACCGCAAGGGCCGGCTGGCGCAGCATCAGGTGTGCGACGCCCACCCCGAGCTGGTGCGGGCGGCTCGCCAGGTCGGGGAATCGACCGCCGTCGAGTGCCCGATCTGCGAGACCTCGAACCTGGTGTTCGTCACCTACGTGTTCGGCCCCAGGCTGCCGCCGTTCGGGCGGTGCATCACGAGCAAGAAGGAGCTCGCACAGCTGGCCCGCCGGCGCGACCAGCTGACCGCCTACCTCGTCGAGGTGTGCCCGGCCTGCAGCTGGCACCACCTGCTTCGCACCGCGCCGCTGGGTGGGCCGCGTTGATCGATGAGCGACTGCGGCCCATGCCGGCGCGTCAGCACACCTCGTGCGGGTAGTGACTACGGCAGGCGAAGCACCAGTGCTCCACGTCCTCCAGCACCTTCACCGAGCCCGGCGTGTCCCAGGCCTCGGGCGTCAGGTAGACGCGGTGGACGTCCCACAGCTCGGTGGTGGCGAAGCCGCAGCTGTCGCAGTGCGCGTCCACGCCGGCGACGGTACCAGCCGGTGGCGCCGAGCCATCCGGGCCGCGGTGCTGATCGTCGCGGTCGGGGTCACCGCCGTCGCGTGCAGCAGCTCTGGGTCGTCGTCGGGTGCCACGAGCACCGTCGCGACCACTGCGGCAGCGACCGCGCCAACCACCTCGTACGCGGGACGTGTGCCCGTGGGCTATCCATCCGTCGCCGTCGAGGTCACGGCGGCGGACCGCACCACCTCGGAGTGGTGCGTCCTGCTCGCCGCCGATGCGCGAGCCCGTTCACGCGGTCTCATGGAGGTCGATTCGCTCGGCCGGTTCGACGGGATGCTGTTCGACTTCGACACCCAGACCGAAGGCCAGTTCTACATGCTGAGGACGCGCATCCCGTTGACGGTGGCGTTCTTCAACGCCACGTCGTTCGTGTCGTCGGCCGACATGGAGCCATGCCCCGAGGACGACAACGAGCCGCCCTGCCCGCTCTACGGGGCCGACGATCTGTACGACGTCGCCTTGGAGGTGCCCCAGGGTGGCCTCGGCCGGCTGGGCATCGGACCTGGTAGCCAGCTGCGCGCCCTCGACCGAACCTGCTGAGCCTCAGAGCCAGCCCGCCGCCTTGAACCGTCGGTACATCAGGGTGCACACGGTGGCCATGAGCAGCAGGACGAGGGGGTAGCCCCAGGCCGAGCGCAGCTCGGGCATGCTCTCGAAGTTCATGCCGTAGATGCCGGCGATCATGGTCGGCACTGCGGCGATGGCCACCCAGGCCGAGATCTTGCGCATGTCCTCGTTCTGCTGGATGCCCACTTGGGTGAGGTTGGCGGCGAGGATGCTCGTGAGCAGCTCTCGGAACTGATCGACCCGGTCGACGAGGCGCACCAGGTGATCGTGGACGTCACGGAAGTACTCATGCATGTCGTCGTGGATGAGCTGGAATCGGTCGACGTACAGCTGGCGCAACGGCTCCAGCAAAGGTTCCAGCGCTTCGTGCAGCTCGAGGACGGTGCGCTTCAGCTGGTACACCCGCTCGACGGGGTTGCGGCCCGACCGGGAGAAGACCTCCCGCTCCACCTCGTTGATGTCGTTCTCGATGCCCCGCACGACCGGCTCGTAGCCGTCGACGACTCGGTCGACGATCGCGTAGAGCACGGCGCTCGGCCCGCAACCCAGCAGCTCCGGCCGGTGCTCGAGCTCCATGCGCACCGGCACCAGCTTCGACGGGGCGCCGTGGCGCACATGAACCAGGAAGCCCTGGCCGAGGAAGATCTGGATCTCGCCGAACTCGACGTCCTCCTCCTGATCCAGGTAGCGCGCCGTCTTGAGCACCATGAAGAGCGTGTCGTCGTAGTGCTCGAGCTTGGGCCGTTGGTGGGCATGGAGCGCGTCCTCCACCGCCAGCTGGTGGAGGTGGAACGACTCCCGGACCTGGGCGAACTCGGGCTTGGTCGGCTCGAAGAGACCGATCCAGGCGAACGCGCCGTCCTGCATGCAGGCCGCGTCGCCTTCGACGAGATCGAACGCGCCGGGCCGTCGCACGCCGTCCACGTACAACGCACTGTCCACGATCACAGGGAGGATGCTCGCACGCACGCCCGGCCCGTCAAGTGCCGAATCGAAGCGGCCGACGCGCAGCGAGGCTCGGCCGAAGCGCAGCGGCGGCCATGCCGAGCCATCAGAAGGGCGTGAGGCCGAGTCGGCTGCGCACCGACACCATCTCGCCGACGTGGCCGTGCACATGCCCGATCGCTTCCCATCGGACGAACCAGCCCACCGGCTTGGCGTCCCACATCCGGTGGAGCCAGGGCACCGCCGAGGCGGTCACTCCCTGGTCCTCGAGGTGACTGCTCGCGTCGGTGGCGCCGTCGAGCGCGGCCAGGTCGACGGTGGTGAGCCAGGTCGACGTGGCGCTCTGGACCGAGCGGGCGTAGGCCGCTATCTCGTCGAGCAGGAGGGCCTCGGTGACCTCAGGTTGCTCCGCCTCGCCCAAGCCGTCGTGAGGCTCAGCCCCGCTGAGGCCCAGGCGGTCTCGCCACTCCACGAGCACCGGTGGGCGCCCTCGGACCGCGGCGGCGATGGCGAGGTCCTGGTGGTAGGAGAGGTGGAACAGCAACCAGGCGATCGACGCGCCGCCGCCGCCGGGGCGCTCCTTCCACCGCTCGGTGGGAACGTGCGGCGCGATGGCCTGATCGAAGCGACCGAGTGCACTGGCGTGGTCGGTGACGACCCATGCTCGGAGGTCCACACGGGAACTCTCGCGCACCCCATGGCCATACTCGCCACATGGGACAAGACGCCGACCGGAGGGCGGCCACGCCGGCCCCTATACTCCCCGGGTCCAATCGAAACCCTGCTCCGCCAGCCCGGCGGGGCCCCGGTACGCCGGGTCCACAGGGAGGTGCATCGCTCGCATGCGAGCCTACGAACTCATGGTCATCTTCGACGGTGATCTTGACGAGCCCGTCGCCCAGGCGTGGGTCAAGACCATCACCGAGCAGATCTCGGCCAAGGGCGGCAGAGTCCATGGCAAGCCCGACTGGTGGGGGAAGCGTCGCTTCGCCTACGAGATCAAGCACAAGCACGACGGGTACTACGTCGTGATCAACCTCGTCGCCGAGCCTGGAGCGCTCGACGACCTCGAGCGCTCCCTGCGCCTCGCGGACGATGTGGTCCGCCACAAGCTGATCCGCCTGCCCGACCACGAGGCCGCCCGCCGCGGCCTGACCGGGACGGCTGCGGCGGCTTCCTGAGCCGTCGCACCGCACACGAGAGGGAGCAATCCTCATGGACAACACCGTCACGCTCGTCGGCAACCTCACCCGAGACCCCGAGCTTCGATTCACCCAGGGCGGCCAGGCCGTCGCGTCGTTCGGCGTCGCCGTCAGCCGCCGGTACCAGCAGAACGGCGAGTGGCAGGAGAAGACGTCGTTCTTCAACATCACGGCGTGGGGCCAGCTCGGTGAGAACTCTGCGTCGTCGCTCGCCAAGGGTTCGCGGGTCATCATCAACGGCCGGCTCGAGCAGCGTGAGTACGAGACCCGAGAGGGCGAGAAGCGCAACGTGGTCGAGGTCGTGGCCGACGAGATCGGTCCCAGCCTGCGCTGGGCCACCGCTCAGGTGGAGCGCAACGACCGCCGCAGCACGGAGGGTGGCGCACCCGGCGCCGGTTCTGGCGGTGCTTCGCGCCCCACCCCCACCGAGGACGAGGAGCCGTTCTGATGAAGCAAGCGCCGAAGCGCACGAAGGCCAAGGACAGCACGAAGAAGATCAAGAAGAAGACCAGCATCCTCATCCTGGAGCGGGTCGATTACGTCGACTACAAGGACGTGAACCTGCTGCAGCGGTTCGTGTCCGATCGGTCCAAGATCCGGGCCCGCCGCGTGAGTGGCAACGACTCCCAGCAGCAGCGCGACGTCGCCCAGGCCATCAAGAACGCCAGAGAGATGGCGTTGCTCCCTTACACCAAGCGCGTCTCCACCCAGCGTGGGGGCGGTC
Organism: uncultured Acidimicrobiales bacterium; assembly: GCA_964616935.1. Taxonomy (GTDB): domain Bacteria; phylum Actinomycetota; class Acidimicrobiia; order Acidimicrobiales; family Ilumatobacteraceae; genus CAZTVJ01. The sequence continues at coordinate 4,922 of CAZTVJ010000082.1, forward strand.
GCGGCGATCGCGGCGATCGCGGTGACCGGGGCGATCGCGGTGATCGCGGTGACCGCGGTCCCGCTCCCGAGGCCACCGTCGTCGACGAGGCCGTGGTCGTGGCCGCTGTCGAGGGGAACGGTGCCGCCGCGATCGACGTCGACGTCGAGCTCGTCGACGTCGAGCAGGTCGAGGAGTGAGGGGCATGAAGGTCATCCTTCGGAGCGACATCGCCAACCTCGGCAAGCGCGGCGACATCTGCGACGTGGCCGATGGCTACGCCCGCAACTACCTGCTGCCCAAGGGCCTGGCCCTCGTGGCCACCGATGGTGCCTCCTCGCAGGCGGCGTCCATGCGCCGTTCTCGCGACCTGCGTGACGCGCAGGACCGTTCGGCGGCCGAGGAGGTGGCTCGTACGCTCGTGGCCAGGGTCATCACCATCACGGCCAAGGCCGGCAGCGGGGGCCGCTTGTTCGGCTCGGTCACGGCGTCCGATGTGGTGGACGCCGTCGAGGCCCAGACCGGCGTCGTGCTGGACCGTCGCAAGGTGCACCTCGACGAAGCCATCAAGCTCGTCGGCACCTACTCGGTCCAGGTGAAGCTGCACAGCGACGTGGAGTTCCCGGTGAACCTCGAGGTCGTGGGCTAAAGACCTTCGACCTCCATTCGCTCCGGGGCGGCAGGTGTCGTCCCCGAGCTGGCGGGTCCTGTCTGGCACGGTCCGCAGTCGGGGCGGCCTCTACGGCCCGCCCCGTCCTTGCGGCCGCCCCGGCCACCCGCGGCGCTGTTCTCCGCTCGTCCTATCACCACGCCAGTTGCTGTTGGCGGAAGGTGGGAGGGGGACCATCCGCGGGTTGTTCACAGCGGCGAGCAACGATCCACATGATCCACACAGGGTTCTTCCCCTAGCGATCCCCAAGTCCGATCCACGAAGGTGGCGAGCGATGGCGGAGTCGAGCCACGAACGAGGTCGGCGCACCGATGTGACGGCGCGCGTACCTCCCCACAACCTGACGGCCGAAGAGTCGCTCCTCGGCGCGCTGCTGCTGTCGAAGGACGCCATCACCGCCGTTGCCGAGCTGCACGTCACCGCCGGTGACTTCTACAAGCCGGCCCACCAGCACGTCTTCGAAGCCATCCGGGTGCTGGCCAGCGTGGGCGAACCGGTCGATGCGGTCACGGTCGCCGAAGAGCTGCGCCGCAACAACCTGCTCGACGCGATCGGAGGTGCCGGGCTCCTGGCCGAGCTCCAGGCCACCACGCCCGCAATCTCCAACGCGGCGCGCTACGCCCGGATCGTGCAGGACACGGCCCTGTTGCGCCGGCTCATCGGCGTGGCCACCGAGATCGCCGAGCTGGGCTACGACGAACCCGACGACGTCACGAAGGCGTTGGACACGGCAGAGTCGAAGGTGTTCGAGCTGGCCGATCGGCGGGTGGTGGACTCCACCAAGCCCATCGGGGACCTGCTCAACATCGCCATCAGCGACCTGGAGCAGGCCTACGAGCGCGGTACGGCCCTCACCGGCACCAGCACCGGCTTCGCCGACCTCGACGACCTGCTGAACGGCTTGCAGCCCTCCACGTTGAACGTCATCGGCGCGCGGCCGTCCATGGGTAAGTGCGTCGCCTGGGACACCGAGCTGCTCGACCCGGCCACCGGCGATCTGGTGACGGCGGAAGAGCTGCACCGTCGAGGCACGGCGGGCGAGTGGGTGCAGGTGGTGTCGCTCGACCCCCGCGACGGTCGGCTGGTGGTCGCCACCCCCTCCGGCTTCGTGGACGACGGGATCAAGCGCGTCTACGAGGTGCGCACCGGCCTCGGCCGGGTGGTGCGCACCACCGCCAGCCATCCGTTCCTCACCCAGCAGGGCTGGCGGCCGCTGGTGCAGCTCGAGCCCGGCACGCGCATCGCCGTGCCTCGCGAGCTGCCATGGTTCGGATCAGAGCGACTGGCCAGCAACGAGCTGGCGGTCCTCGCCCACCTGCTCGGTCAGGCCGGTCTGCGGGCCACGCCGGAGCAGCGCAAGGACGACGCCCTGCGCCGCTCGGCGCTGCTCGACCTGGACGTGCGGGAGGTGCTGCGCCGCCACGACCTGTGGGACACCGCCGACGACGACCTGCGAGTCCCCAAGGCCGTGTTCCGCCTACCCCGTGAGCAGCTCGTCGTGTTTCTCGAACGGCTGCTCGTGGAGAACCGCGGTGGTCGCCCTGGCTGCCTCGCCCTCGAGGTGTTCGCGGCCCGCTCCGAGCGCCTCGTGCGCGATGTGCAGCACCTGTTCCTGCGCCTCGGCGTCCTGGCCGCCGTTCGGTCGGAGACGCTCACTCGCGGGGGGCAGCGGTGCCCCGCCCATGTGCTGTCCCTGGCCGCTGCTCATGTTCCCGCGGAGCTCGAGCTGGAGCTCGCGGGTGTCGCGGTCGGTGCTCCGGCGGGATCGTTCGGCCGGGTTGCCGCCATCGCGGACACCGACGTGTGCTGGGACGAGATCGTCTCGATCAGCGATGCCGGACACGACCAGGTCTTCGATCTCACCGTGCCCGGGTTGCACAACTTCGTCGCCGGGGACGTCGTGGTCCACAACACGGCTTTTGCTCTCGGCATGGCCGCCCACGTGGCCGTCGAGCAGGGCCTGCCCGTGCTCTTCTTCTCGCTCGAGATGGGGCACAAAGAGCTCACGCAGCGCATCTTGTCCTCGGAGGCCCGGGTCGACTCCACGAAGATGCGCACCGGACGCCTCACGGAGCAGGACTGGTCGAAGATCGGCAAGGCCATCGGTCGTCTCGAAGCGCCACTGTTCATTGACGACAACCCGAACGTCACGGTGATGGAGATCCGCGCCAAGGCGCGGCGCCTGAAGGCGCGCCAAGCCGGCCTCGGGCTCGTGGTGGTGGACTACCTCCAGCTCATGAGCGGTCGGACCGGCGCCGAGAACCGCCAGGTCGAGGTCAGCGAGATCAGCCGAGGTCTGAAGATCCTCGCCCGCGAGCTCGAGGTGCCCATCGTCGCCCTGTCCCAGCTGAGCAGAAACCTCGAAGCCCGCGCCGACAAACGGCCGATGCTCTCCGACCTTCGTGAAAGCGGTTCGATCGAGCAAGACGCGGACGTGGTGATGTTCATCTATCGCGACGAGGTCTACAACGCGGATTCCAACGAGCGCGGGGTCGCCGAGATCATCGTGTCAAAGCACCGCAACGGGCCCATCGGCCATCGCAAGCTGGTCTTCCTCGCGCCCTACACTCGCTTCGACAACGCCGCTCGCGGCATGTGAGTCGCTGGGCGCTCGAGCGGGGGTGGTCGTGAGCAAGGGGCGGGTCCTGGCGGTGCTCGGTGCCGCGCAGTTCCTGATGGTGCTCGACTCGGCGGTCATGAACGTCTCCATCAGCCAGCTGGTGGAGGACTTCGACACCACGGTCACGAGCATCCAGGCGGTGATCACGTTCTACGCCCTCG
>CAZTVJ010000083.1:0-11958 GCA_964616935.1 uncultured Acidimicrobiales bacterium
GTCCGCCCAGACCGACGTTGTGGTCGAGCTGCTCGGTTGGTCGGTCCAGCCCACCGCCGCCCGCTGACGGCGCGATCGAACGTCAGCCCACCTCGAGCGCGAGGAAATCCCCGAGGCGGGCCAATGCCTCCGCATACGCGTGGTCGGCCGGGCGGCTGTAGCCGAGGACGAGGCCTGGATCTCCGGCGGTGGGGTCGAAGCGGTGCGAGGAGAGGGCGCTCACGCCGATGGAGTGCGATGCGGCTCGGCGCAGGAGCGCGGCCTCGTCGCCATGGCCAGGAGGCAACCGCGCCGTGATGTGCAAGCCGGCCGCGACGCCGGCGATCCGGAGCGGCGCGCTCGTGTTGCTGAGCACCTCGACCAGCTGCTCGCGCCGGCGGCGGTAGGCAACCCGACGTCGCCGCACATGGGCATCGAGGAGGCCCCGATCCATGAAGTCGGCCAGCGCTGCCTGCTCGACGGTCGACACCCCACCGCGTCCCCGCCGGACGCGGGCGAGCGGTTCCACGAGCGCGGCCGGTACCACCAGCCAGGCCAGCGCCAGCCCTGGGCCGAGCGACTTGCTGGCCGTGCCTGCATAGACGACCCGCTCTGGATCGAGCCCCTGGAGCGCGCCAACCGGCTGGCGGTCGTAGCGGAACTCACCGTCGTAGTCGTCCTCCACGACCCAGCCATCTCGCCGGCGAGCCCAGTCGAGCAGCTCGACGCGTCTCGCCGGGGCCATCGGCACCCCCATCGGGTACTGGTGCGACGGCGTCACGAGCACGGCGCCGGCGCCGGTGGCTTCGAGCGCATCCGTGCGCAGACCGAGCTCGTCGACGGGTACAGGAAGCACCTCCAACCCGGCGGCGATGGCGATGTGGCGATGGTGCGCAAGGCCGGGATCCTCCACCGCGATGGTCCGCACACCGAGGCCGGCGAAGGTCGCCGCGAGGAGCCCCAGACCATGGGCCATGCCGGCGACGACCACGACTCGATCCGGCTCTACCACCACCGCCCGTGTTCTGCCCAGGTACGCCGCCAGCGCGGCCCGGAGCTCGGGCCGACCGAGCGGCGGGTCGTAGCCGAAGAGGTCGTCGCTCGCTTGCTGCAGCACACGGCGCAGCGATGCCGCCCAGGCGGCGCGTGGGAACGAGCTGCGATCCGGCTCACCAGGACGGAAGTCGGCGGCCAGGCGGGGGGAGCCCGCGGCGCCCGGCATCGCCGTCGGCACGACGCGCGAGGCGAAGGCGCACGAGGGGGCCACCACCGTGCCCGAGCCCCGCCGCGCGCGAAGCAGCCCCTCGGCCACGAGCTGCTCGTAGGCGCCGACCACGGTGACCCGGGCCCACCCAAGCTCCGCGGCGAGCACCCGGGTCGACGGCAGCGGGGTGCCGGCGCGCAGGCGACCACTCTGCACACCGCGTCGCAACGACTCCGCCAGCCCCGATTGCCGGCCCCGGCGGGCATCGATCTCGAGGATCAGGTCTCGCATGAGTGGTCTGGTTCCATATCGATGACATGGACTGGTCGACCAGTCCAACTCTTCCGTACCGTAGCGCCATGGACGAGCGCGTCGCGGGGTGGATCCGAGTCGTCATGGTGGTCGGGCTCGCTGGGATGCAGCTCTTCACCGGGTTGTGGGCCGTGTTCAGCCCGCAGAGCTGGTTCGACAACTATCCAGGCATCGGCCCGGACCTCGTGGCGGCGGAACCCCCGTTCAACGCGCATCTGGCGACCGACGCCGGGGCCGCATTCCTGTGCACGGGGGTGGCCCTCGTGGCGGGCGCGGCGTTCGGTCGGCGCAGTGGTGTCTACGTCGCGCTCATCGCCTACCTCGCCTTCGCGATCCCTCACACCTGGTACCACGCCGTCCATGACGCACCCGGTCTCACGCACGGCGAGCGAACCGCTGGCACCGCGATGCTGGCACTCGGGATCGCGATCGCCGTCGGCTTGCTCTGGGCCGCCCGTCCAGGCCCGCCATCGCCGACCGTGCTCGAAGGCCGCCCGAGCGAGGATCACCAGCCCGTGTAGGCGGCCCGTCCTCACCAGGCGCCAGATCGGCGAGCACAGGGAGCAGGTAGCGTCGCAGTCGTGCGGCTCAGGCGGGCGCTCGGGGCGTTGCTGCTGGTGGCCGTCGCCACCGGTGTCACGCTGTCCGCGCCGGCGCCGCCCGCCGGGGCAGCGCTGCCCTCGGTCCTCATGGTGGGCGACTCGACCATGCGGGGCATGAGCACGACGGCACAGGCCGTCATCCGCGCCGGCTACGACCTCACGTTCGACTCGGGCAGCTGCCGGCGCCTGATCGCGATCAGCTGCAAGCCCATCCCGAACGCGCTCTCGGTCATCCAGGCCAACCCCTATCGGGATGCCGTCGTCATCATGACCGGCTACAACGACTGGAAGGTCGGCGACGCGGTCGACGTCATCATGGCTGAGGCGGCTCGGCAGGGCATCCAGTACGTCATCTGGCTCACGTACCGCACCGACATCGCCGAAGGAGCCCAGAAGCCGATCGCCATCTCGGCCGTCTTTCGCGACCACAACGTGGAGCTGGCCCAGAAGGCACCGTTGTACCCGGGCCTCCATGTGCTCGACTGGGATGGCTACAGCGCCGGGCGCGATGACTGGTTCGCGTGGGATGGCTTCCACCTCGCCAACCCGGGCGGCTTCGCATTGGCCGGCTATCTCAAGGCGACGCTCGACGGGCTGAACCTGGCCCGCTGTCGCCCCAGCAGCGCAGCCGGGACTCCGACGGCACCACCCTCGGATGTCGCTGCGTCCGTGGCGCCACCCGTCTCGCTGGGGCTGTCGGCCGCGCAGCGGCTGGTGGACACGCGGGTCGGCCCGCCCCTCGGCCCCGGACGGTCGTTCGCCGTAGCACTGGGTGGGCTCGCACCACCCGGTACGACCAGCGCGCTGGTGAACCTCGGCGCGGTCGGGCCATGCGCCAGCGGGTTCCTCACCGCCTACCCGTGCGGTGCGGTGCCACTCGCCTCCAACGTGAACTTCAGCCGAGCCACGACCGTCGCCAACCTCGCGTCGGTCCGCCTCGATGCCAACGGGACCTTCTGCGTCTACTCGTCGGCCCAGACGGACGTGCTGGTCGACCTCCTCGGCCTCTTCAACCCGGTCGGCCTGCTCTTCAACCCCATGACGCCCGAACGGTTCATCGACACGCGCGCTGGCGGCGGCGCGCTGGTCCGTCTGGTCGGTCCGCTGTCGGCCGGCGTGGCGCTGGCCGTGCCCGTGCGAGGTACGGGGTCGGTGCCGAGCGACGCCGGCGCCGTCGCGCTCAACGTCACCGTCGTCGGCCCGTCGGCGGGAGGTTTCCTCACCGTGTTCCCGTGCGGGCCACTGCCCGCGACGTCGAACCTGAACTTCGCGTTCGGCCGCGTGGTGGCGAACCTCGCGGTGGTGCCGATCGCGGCCAACGGGACGGTCTGCGTGCAGAGCAGCGCCGCCACCCACCTCCTGGTCGACGTCGTGGGGTGGTTCGGCGCGGACGGGCTGCGGTTCCGGGCGGCGACACCCAGGAGGCTGGTCGACACTCGCGCCGGGCGGGGCGCGCCGGCAGGCGTCGTCGGTGCTCGGGAAACGCTGTCCTTCGACCTGCCGGCACCGGCGCTGCTCAACGTCACGGCGGTCGGGCCGAACGGTCCTGGCTACCTGACCGCCTACCCGTGCGGGCCGCTGCCGACGGTGTCGACGCTGAACTACGCGGCCTGGCAGAACGTGCCGAACCTCACGCCGCTGGCATCGGGCAGTGGCGGACGGTCGTGCGTGCTCACGAGCCAAGCCAGCCACGTCGTGATCGACGAGCTCGGCACGTTCGTCCCGTAGCTCGCGCCGGTCAGGGCAGTGTCGCCCAGAACTCCGAGAGGAGGGCGGCACCTCTCTCCGGCACCTGGTACGGCCAGAAGTGGCCAGCCCCTTCGAGCCGTTCGAACCGGGCACCGAGCGACACGGCGACCTCCCGGGCCATCGCCTCGTCGCTGAACGGGTCGTCGGCCGGGTGCAGGACCAGCCCCGGGGCCTCCGTCGGTGTCCACGGTCCCCAGTGGTCGTGCGGGTTCGGTGTCGCCGAGCGGTAGAGGTCCAGGATGCAGCTCCCCATCGTGGCATCGATCCCCGCGGCCATCTCCAACGCATCCTCATGGCCCACGCCCATCGGCTCGAACACTGGCGCCCCCTCCTCGGCCGTCAGCGCGACCTGGCTCTCGACGAAGGCCTCACCGTCGCCGGGCGACTGCCAGACCTTGGCGAACTCGTGCCACTCGTAGCCGGGATGAACGATGTTGCCCACGTCCGCCACCCAGGAGCGCAGCCGGTCACCGTGGGCCGTGGCCACGCGGTAGGTGAACCCCGCGCCCCAGTCGTGACCGACCAGGTCGATCGGCCCGTCGATCTGGTCGAGCTCGCGGAGCAGCCAGGGCACGTAGTCGTCCATGGAGGCACCGAAGCCGTCGGGTCGGGGACAGCCGAAGCCGGGCAGCGACAGTGCGACCGAATCCTGGCCGATGGCTTCGCGGACCTTGCGCCAGATCGCCGCTGTCTCAGGGACACCGTGCAAGAAGACGATCACCGGGTCCCACCGATGTAGGAGCCCGTGCTGGTGTGCTCGCGAGCAACGACGTCGAACCCTGCACCCCGCGAACCGGTCACACGCGACACCACGGCTACCTCCCTGGCGCGTGAGGAGCACGCCCTGCGGCCGAGACTACGCCCGGTGGGGTGCGGCCGCAGCCCTGCGAGCCCATCGAATCGGCGCAGAGCAATTCCTCTTTGAATGGTCCTTGACAGACCGAACGTACGTTCTCTACAGTAAGCCTCGTGATCGCAGCGCTCGACGACCTCACCGCCACCCTGGCGGCACTCCCCAAGGAGTTCGACGCGCTCGACAACGACACCCTCGAGACGGCCGTGCACCGCTTGGCGATGTTGCAGACCACCGTGCAGTCCGTGTGGCTGAGCGCCCTGCGCCTCGCCGAAGAGAGGGCCCTGCATCGGCGCACCGGGGCCCGTGACACCGCCACCTGGGCCGCCGGGGTGGCCGGGGAACGGCGCGGCGCGGCCGCGCGCGATGTCGCGCTCGCCGGTCAGCTGGCCGACGCGCCGCTGGTGGCCGAAGCCATGGCGTCCGGCACAGTATCCAAAGCCAAGACCGTGGAACTGGTCCGCGCCGCCGTGCTACCCGACGCGGTGCAAGCGGCCCTGGTGGCCGAAGCGGCCCACGCCCCCGTCGAGCAGGTCGCCGCCTCGGTGCGACGGGCCTGTCTCGATCACGGTGTCACCGACACCCCGGTCACCCCAGCGATGACCATCACCCGCACCGCGGACCGCGCCCGCCTCGACGCCACCGTCGACCTGGTCGACGCCGAGCTCATCGAGGTCGCCGTCGACGCCGCCGCCGAAGCATTGAAGCTCCCCGCCCACACCACCACCGCCGAACGGCGCGCCCGCGGTCTCGTGGCACTGGCCCGCCACTACCTCGAACACGCCGCCGAGGTGCCCACCGGGCGGCTCGGGCGGCCCCACATCGTGGTCCTCGTCGATCTCGAGATCCTCGAAGCCCGCACCGGCGGGTCCGCCCTGCTCGCCTCCGGCGCCGTCATCACCGGCGACCAAGCCCGCCGCCTGGCCGCCGACGCCAACATCACCCGGGTCATCACCCAAGGCGCCAGCCAACCCCTCGACGTCGGACGCAGCACCCGCACCGTGCCCCCACCACTGGCCAAAGCGGTCATCGCCCGCGACCGGCACTGCAAATACTCCGGTTGCAGCGCGCCGCCATGGGCGTGCGACATCCACCACCGCGTCCCCTGGGCCAACCTCGGCATCACCGCCCTCACCAACCTCGGGCTGTTGTGCTGGTACCACCACGACCACATCCACCGCCTCGGCCCCGAACGCCTCACCGAAACCGACGACGGCACCTGGACCATCGGACCACCACAACCCGAACGGGTTGCAGCATGAAAGGGTGGTTCGAGGGCGTTGGCCTTCGCTCCACGACGCGCCCGAGCCGGCAGATGGTGCACGCCTCGGTCCGGACCTCCGCCGGGGCAGCAGTTGGAGAAAGGGCGCTACTCGACTCGGAGGCCCGAGATGGCACGGCTGATGACCAGCCGCTGGATCTCGCTCGTGCCTTCGAAGATCGTGAAGATCTTGGCATCGCGGTGCCAGCGCTCCACCGGGTAGTCGCGGATGTAGCCGTAGCCACCCAGGATCTGGATGGCCTCCTCGGTCACCCGGACGGCCACCTCGCTGGCCTTCAGCTTCGACATCGAGCCCTCGCCCGCGGTGAAGGGCACGCTGTTTCGGGCCATCCAGGCGGCGCGCCACACGAGCAGGCGAGCAGCGTCGATCTCGGTGCGCATGTCGGCCAGCTTGAAGGCGATGGCCTGGTTCATGATGATCGGCTTGCCGAACGCCACCCGCTCCTTCGCGTACTCCAGCGAGTACTCGTAGGCGGCGCGGGCGATGCCGAGGGCTTGGGCGCCGACGGCCGGGCGGGTCGCTTCGAACGTGGCCATGGCCGGCTGCTTGGCGCCCGAGTGGCCGGCCTCGCGGGCCCGGGCCAGCTTCTCCTCCAGCTTGTCCTTGCCGCCCAGCAGGCAGCGGCCCGGTACGCGCACGTCGTCCAGCACCACCTCGGCCGTGTGCGAGGCGCGGATGCCGTGCTTGGAGTACTTCTGCCCCATCGACAGGCCGGGCGTGCCGGGCGGGACGATGAAGCTGGCCTGGCCTCGACCCTTCAACGCCGGGTCCACCGCTGCCACCACCACGTGCAGGTCGGCGATGCCGCCGTTGGTGATCCACGCCTTGGTGCCGTTCAGCACCCACTCGTCGGCAGCCTCGTCGTACACGGCTCGGGTGCGCAGCGAGCTCACGTCGGACCCGGCGTCGGGCTCGCTCACGCAGAACGCTCCGAGCTGCACCTTCTCGGGCGTGCCGTAGCACTGCGGCACCCACTCGACGACCTGCTCGGGCGTCCCGATCCCGGCGATGCCGGCGGCCGCCAGGGCCGACCCGAAGATCGACAGGCCGATGCCGGCGTCACCCCAGAACAGCTCTTCCAGCGCCACGGGGAGCATCAGGCCCGACGGGTCGCCGAACGAGGTCGCCATGAAGTCGAACGAGTAGAGGCCGATGTTCGCCGCTTCCTGGATGATGGGCCAGGGCGTCTCCTCCCGCTCGTCCCACTCGTGGGCCGCCGGCCGCACGACGTTCTCGGCGAAGTCGTGCACCCACTTCTGGACCTGCTGCACGTCCTCCGAAAGCTGGAGGGAGAACTCGGACATCGTCGCCACCTCACTCGCCCCCGGCCGGGGCCGGGCTCGATCCGCTTGTTACCCGACAGTTTAGTACCCGCCGGTAACTTCGCCGTCAAGCCAGCTGGGTCATTCGGCGCTCCGCCGGGAGGTCTCGCTCCCGCATCAGGGCGGCGCAGGCCAGACCCATGCCCGCGGCACCGACCAGGTACGGGGCCGGGATACCCACCTGCTGGAACAGGACGCCGGCGACGATGGGGCCGACGATGCGGGCCAAGGCACCGGCGGACTGCTGCACCCCGAGGGCCTGGCCCCGCTGCCCACGCCGGGCCCGGTCGGCCACCAGGGCGTTGATGGTGGGCGTCGCCATCCCCTGGCCGAGGACGAGCAGCGCGAGCGCGGGCACCAGCAGCGGCCACGATGTCGCGGCGGCCAGGAGCACCAGACCGACCGCGTTCAGCACGAGCGCGGTGCGCAGCACCCGAAGATCGCCGAAGCGCTCCACCGCAGGCCCGATCAGCCCGGCCTGCACGATCACCAGCGCGATCCCGATCGCCACGAAGACCACCGCGACGGCGCCCTCCTGCCATCCGAAGCGCTCCTGGCCGAGCAGGGCGAACGTCGCCTCGAAGCCACCGAAGGCCGCAGTCGCCAGGAACATCACGACGGCGTAGGTGGCGAGGCTGGTCCGCCGACGCGCATCGGTGAGGCCGCCGTCGCCATCGCCGTCGCCCGCGCCCGAAGCGACCGCGGCTACGGCCGCGGCGGGGGCAGGGGCGTCCTCGGCTCCCATGACCAGGCGAGGCAAGGTCTCGGGCACCCGCACGAGCGCCACGAACGCGTTCACGAGGGCCACCCCGGCGGCCAGGAAGAACGGCAGCCTCGGCCCGCCAAGGCTGGCCAGGCCGCCGATCGCCGGGCCGAGCACGAACCCGACGCCGAAGGCGGCGCCGAGCAGGCCGAGCAGGCGCGGTCGCTGGTCCGGCGGGGCCAGGTCCGTTACGGCGCCCTGGGCGACCGAGACGCTGGCGCCCGACGCGCCGTCCACGATGCGGCCGAGGAACACCACCCACAGCGCCGGCGCGAGGCCCGTGAGGAGGCTGCCGATCGCCGTGCCGAAGAGCGAGACGATGATGACCGGCTTGCGTCCGATGCGATCGGACAACCGCCCGAGCAGCGGGGCGCAGACGAACTGGGCCGCAGAGAACGAGGCGAACAGCAGCCCCACGGTGGCCGGGGATGCGCCGAAGCGCTCCGCGTAGATACCGAGGATCGGGACGACGATCCCGAAGCCGACGAGGTCGAGCGCGACGGTCGTCCAGATGGGCCAGAAGCCAGCCGGCAGCGGTGCCCGCGCGCTCGATCGAGCCGACCGGCGCCCCACCCTCACGGCCGGCGGACGGTCGTGCCGTGCTTGGTGCTCTCCACGACCCAGCCGTCGACCTGCAGCTCGGCCCGCAGGGCATCCGCGGCGGCGAACTCACGGGCGGCGCGCGCCGCGTCGAGCGCGTCGACCTTCGCCTGCACGTCCGCCGGAACGGTGGCCGCGGTCGCCTGCACCTCCAGGCCAACGGCGGCGCACATCTCCCTGACGGCGGCGACCAGCGGAGCGGCCGCAGCGGCGCCGTCGTCGAGCGCGGCATTGGCGCGGGTGACGGTGTCGAACACGACCGCCATGGCTCGCGGAGTGTCGAGATCGTCGTCCATGCGCTCGACGAAGGCCGCGAGGACCGCTTCGTCGGGCGGCGCTTCGCCCAGCGCGGCCGAAGCGGCACGGCGAGCCAACCCGTCGAGACGTTCGAGCGACCGGACGGCCGCATCCACGATCTCGCGCGTCACCTGCACTGGCGAACGGTAGTGCGCCTGCAGGAGCACCATCCGGAACGAGCGCGGGTCGACCGTGTCGATGAGGTCGAGCAGGTTGTCGAAGTTGTCGAGCGACTTCGACATCTTCTCGCCCTCGGCATCGACGATGAAGGCGTGGTGCATCCAGTGGTTGGCGAAGCGCTTGCCCAGCGCCACCGCCTGGGCCCGCTCGTTCTCGTGGTGGGGGAACTTCAGATCCATGCCGCCGCAGTGGAGGTCGAACCCCTCGCCGAGGATGCCGAGCGCCATCGCCACGCACTCGGTGTGCCACCCGGGCCGGCCGTCACCCCACGGCGACGGCCACGCCGGCTCGCCCGCCTTGGCCACCTTCCACAGCGCGAAGTCGGCCGAGTCGCGCTTCAGCTCGGCCCCCACGACCTGGCGATCGCCGCCGCCGGCGCGCAGGTCCGCCAGCGATTGCTGGGCGAGCAGGCCGTAGCCCTCGACGCTGTCGACGGCCAGGTAGACGCCATCGTCGGTCGAGTAGGCGCTGCCGCGTTCGACGAGTTCGGCGATCAGCGCCACCATCTCGTCGACCCAGTCGGTGGCGTGCGGCGTGTCCGTCGGACGCTCGACGTTGACCGCGCCCATCGCCCGCCACCACACGGCCTCGCACCGCTCGGCGATCTCGGCGGGCTCCCGACCGTCCCGAGCGGCGCGCTCGATGATCTTGTCGTCGATGTCGGTGATGTTGGAGACGAGCCGCACCCGGATGCCGCGCCACTCGAGGTAGCGGCGCAGGATGTCGTAGGCGACGGTGGCCCGGCCGTGGCCGAGGTGCGGCGGGCCGTACACCGTCGGCCCGCACAGGTAGATGCTGACCTTGCCAGGCTCGCGCTGAGCCAGCTCGCGTACCTGTCCGGTGGCGGTGTCGTGCAGGCGCATGCAGCGGCGAGCGTACCGACTGGGTCAGTGGCGACCGGCCTCGGATTCGGAGGACGTGTCCGACCGGGATCTCATCCGCCCTTAGCGCTGAATCCGTAGACCAACCGGCAGAAGCCAGGTGCCACGCCGTATGCGGGCACCTCAACACCACAAGGGGCACACCACACCATGCGCAAATTGTTGCTGTTCGCGGGCACGATTGCCGCGATCCTCGGTTTGGCGGCACTCCCCGCCAGCGCCGCCCATCACCATCCCGCGCCCAAGACGGGCTCGCTCACCATCGTCCACGGCATCCCCGACCTCCCGGTCGACATCTACCTCAACAAGAAGCTGGCCCTGGCGGGTGTCACCTTCACCAACTACGCCACCGTCAAGCTGCCGGTCGGCCAGGTCCGCGTCGACTTCAAGGTGGCCGGCACGCCCGCCAACGGCCCGTCGGCCCTCGTCCAGCACCTTGGCATCAAGGCCGGCGTGAGCAAGTCGCTGGTCGCCCACCTCAGCGCCTCCGGGTCCCCCCGGACGAGCGTGTACTTCAACAACACGACCAAGGCTGGCACCCAGGCCCAGGTCACGGTCCGCCACAACGCCGCCGCTCCTGCGGTGGACGTCTTCGTGAACGGCGCCGTCGCCATCCCCGGCCTCGCCAACCCGGGCCAGGCCAAGGCCTTCCTGCCCCCGGCCACCTACACCGTCAAGGTCACCGCTGCTGGCAACCCCTCGGTCGTGGCCCTGCCCGACACGCCGCTCCCGCTGGCCGGCAAGACGAACACCATCGTCTACGCCGTCGGCGACTTCGCCGGCGGGTCGTTCACGGTGATCGTCCAGGTCCTCCCCCTGTCCTGACAACCACCGCAGCACCGACAGGGCCCGGCCATTGCATGGCCGGGCCCTGTTCGCGCTCCGGTACCGTTGCTCCGCCATGGCGACCGTCCCCGACAAGCCGACGCTCGACGGCATCGAGGCGCGCCTCTCCGAGCAGTGGGACGCCGAGGGCACGTACCGCTTCGACCGCTCCGCCGGCCGGGACCAGGTCTTCGCCATCGACACGCCGCCACCGACCGTCAGCGGTTCACTGCACGTCGGCCACGTCTTCAGCTACACGCACACCGACACGATCGCCCGCTATCAGCGCATGCAGGGCCGAGTCGTCTTCTACCCGATGGGGTGGGACGACAACGGCCTCGCCACCGAGCGCAGGGTGCAGAACCACTTCGGTGTCCGGTGCGATCCGAGCCTGCCCTACGACCCTGCGCTCGCGCCGCCGGCCGAGCCGGGCAAGACGCAGGTGCCGGTCAGCCGTCCGAACTTCATCGAGCTCTGCGAGAAGCTGACGACCGAGGACGAACAGGCCTTCGAGACGCTCTTTCGCCGCCTCGGCCTGTCGGTCGACTGGAGCCTGCTCTACACCACGATCGACGTCGCTTCCCGACGAGCCTCGCAACGGGCGTTCCTGCGCAACCTCGCCCGGGGCGAGGCCTACCAGCAGGAAGCACCGACGCTGTGGGACGTCGAGGACCGGACCGCTGTCGCTCAGGCCGAGCTGGAGGATCGGGAGGTCCCCGGCGCCTACCACCTGCTGGCCTTCCACGGGCCCGGTGGCACCGATGTCGCCATCGACACCACCCGGCCCGAGCTGCTGGCCGCCTGTGTCGCGGTGGTCGCGCATCCCGATGACGCTCGCTACCGGGACCTGTTCGGTCAGACGGTCCGCACCCCGCTGTTCGGGGTCGAGGTGCCGGTCCTCGCCCACCCGCTGGCCGACCCCGACAAGGGCACCGGCATGGCGATGGTCTGCACGTTCGGCGACATGAACGACGTCACCTGGTGGCGAGAGCTCGATCTCCCCGTGCGGGCGATCGTCGGGCGGGATGGCCGGGTCCTGCCCACGCCGCCCGATCTCCCGGCCGGCGCGCACGCGCGCTACGGCGAGCTCGCCGGGCTCACGATGAAG
>CAZTVJ010000084.1:0-6546 GCA_964616935.1 uncultured Acidimicrobiales bacterium
AGGTAGCTGTCGAGCGGCGGCCACGACATCCAGGTGCGGGTGTGGGGCACCCACTCCGGTGGCATGCGGAAGCCGACTCGGGCAGGGGAAGTGCCGAGTTCCGCCATCTCGGGGACGGTAGTGCGCCGATCCACCCGATCCGGTCGCCAAGCGCCGAGCCAGCGCCTAGAGTCCCACCGGTTCACTACAGGAGGTCGTGGCATGGGTATCGGGCCGGTCGAGTACATCGTCATCGGGTTCCCCGGCAACAAGTTCTCGGGCGAGATCGTTCCGGCGTTGGCCGAGCTGGTCGACAGCGGCACGGTCCGGATCCTGGATCTCGCCTTCATCCAGAAGGACGCCGATGGCTCGGTCCTCGCCATCGAGTACGACGAGCTCGAGGACGAGCTCGGGTACGAAGGCTTGAACGGTGAGTCCGGCGGCCTGCTGAGCGACGAGGACCTCGCCGAGGCGGCCGAAGGGCTCGAGCCGGAGACCTCGGCACTGCTCATCCTCTGGGAGGACCTGTGGGCCGCACCACTGGCCGCCGCGCTGCGGAATGCGGACGCCGTGCTCCTGGCCGGTGGCCGCATCCCCTACGAGATCGTCGACGCCGCCATGGCGTCGCTCGACAGCTGAACAACGAGAACGGAGACATGCCATGAGAAGACGAGGGATCGGTCGGGTCGGACGCCCCAGCCTGGTGGGCACGGTTGCCCGCACGGCCGTGGTTGCCGGCACGGCTACGGTGGTGGCAGGCAGCGTCAGCAAGCACCAGGCCGGCAAGCAGCAGGCTGCGGCGGCCGCCGCAGCCCCGTCGGCCGAGGATGTGGCCTACCAGCAGCAACAGGCAGCCGACGCGGCGGCCTACCAGGCGCAGCAGGCGGCCGCGCAGCAGCAGGCGATGGTCGACCAGGCCGCAGAACAAGCGGCGGCCCAGATCGCCGCTCAGCAGGCGGCAGCCGCGCCGGCCGCCGCCGCGGAGGAGGACCCGATCGAGCAGCTCAAGAAGCTCGGCGAGCTCAAGGCTCAGGGCATCCTGACCGAGGAGGAGTTCGCCGCCGAGAAGGCGAAGATCCTGGGCTAGTAGCACACACTGCGCCATCCGAACGGGGCGCCGGCCACGAACACCACACCGCCTAGGTGCCCGACGCCGTCGGGCACCTAGGCCGACCCCCCTCGGAGGCAGCCGGTGACGTCGCCGTTCCTCGATGTTCTGGGCGACATCGTCACGTCCGTGGTGGAGCCTGCGGCGGTTGATGTCGATGCTGAGGGGCGGTTCCCGCGCCAGGCCATCTCGGCCCTGGGTGCGGGTGGCCTGCTCGGGCTCATCAGCAGCACCGATGTCGGTGGGGGCGGGCTCGGCATGGGGGAGGCCGGTCAGGTCGTCCGCCGCCTGGCTGCGTCGTGCGGCAGCACGGCCATGGTCGTGGCCATGCACTACAGCGCGACAGCCATCATCGAGGCCGAGGGGCCAGACGACGTCCGCCGATCGATTGCGGCGGGCTCGCACCTCTCCACCCTCGCCTTCTCGGAGACCGGGTCGCGCAGCCACTTCTGGGCACCGCAAGGCACGGCGACGCCCGACGGCGACGACGTCGTGCTCGACGCAGCCAAGAGCTGGGTGACGTCGGCCGGAGAAGCCGACTCCTACGTGTGGACCAGCCAGCCAGCCTCGGGAGCGCCGGGGGCCACGCTGTGGCTGGTGCCGGCGTCGGCACCCGGGCTGAAGGTGGCGGCCGGGTTCGACGGTCTGGGGCTGCGCGGCAACGCCTCCAGCCCCGTGCACGCACAGGGTGTGCGCTTGCCAGCGTCGGCCCGCCTCGGCGCCGACGGGGCCGGCCTGGACCTGGCGCTCGGGGTCGTCCTGCCGATGTTCCAGGTGCTCAACGCGTCGTGCAGCCTCGGCCTCATGGACGCCTCGATCGCCAAGGCCATCGCCCATGTCAGCCACATCCGCCTGGAGCACCTCGACCAGACGCTCGCTCAGCAGCCGGTGACCCGGCAGCACGTCGCCCAGATGCAGCTGCGGGCCGACGCGGCCAGCGTCCTGGTCAACGACGCCGTGGTGGCCCTCTCGGAAGGCCGGGCCGACGCACCGCTGCGCATGCTGGAGTCGAAGGCGGTCGCGGGAGAGGCGGCGCTCGCCGTGACCGACCTGGCGATGCGCGTCGGCGGCGGTGCTGCCTTTCGCAAGGAGGTCGGCATCGAACGCCACTTCCGCGACGCCCGAGCCGCGGCGGTCATGGCGCCGACCACCGATGCGTTGCAGGACTTCATCGGCCGGGCCCTCTGTGGCCTCCCGCTCTTCGACTGAGAGGAACCTGACCATGGACACGGCCCGTCCCTTCGTGCTGGGTGCGGTCGCCTACGACCCCAAGGTGGTCACCATCTGGCAGGGGTTCAAGGACTGGTTCGCGGCTCAGGGCTTCGCCTTCGACTACGTCCTCTACTCCAACTACGAAGCGCAGGTCGAGGCCCACCTCGCCGGCCACGTGGACGTCACCTGGGACTCGCCGCTGGCCTGGGTCCGCACCCGTCGGCTGGCCGAGGCCGCGGGCCGGTGCGCCCGCGCTGTGGCGATGCGCGACAGCGATCAGGACCTCACCTCGGTCGTGCTCGTCCGCAGTGACAGCGACGTCAGCGATCCATCCGGCCTCAACGGCGCGAAGGTGGCCACTGGTGCAGTCGATTCACCGCAGGCCACGTTGCTCCCACTGGCCCACCTGGCGGGGCTGGGCCTCGAACCGGGCACCGATTTCGAGGCCCGCCGGTTCAACGTCATGGTCGGCCTGCATGGCGACCACGTCGGGGGTGAGCGCGATGCGGTCAAGGCGCTCGCCGCCGGCCACGTCGACGCCGCTTGCATCCTCGAAGGCAACCACCTCGCCTTCGCCAAGGAGGGGACGGTCGCGACGGGGTCGTTGCGGGTGCTGGCCCGCACCGCGCCCTACGACCACTGCACGATGACCGTGCTGGACGACGTCCCCGACGCCATCGTCGATCGATTCGTCGAGCTGCTGCTGTCGATGTCCTACGAGGACCCGGCCGTCCGCCCCCTGCTGCAGCTCGAGGGGCTGAAGGAGTGGCGCCCGGGTCGAGTCGAGGGGTACGCACCGCTCGAGGCTGCCGTCGACCGGCTGGGCTTCTACGGTGCCGATGGATCGATCCTCACGCAGGGCTACCCGGGGTGACCGACTGACGGGTCCTCGGGCCAGGCGTGCTTGGGGTAGCGCCCGGCCATCTCCCTGCGCACCTCCTTCCAGCTGCCCTGCCAGAAGCCAGCAAGGTCCGTGGTGATCTGCACCGGCCGCCCCGCCGGTGAGAGCAGGTGCAGCACGACCGGCACGATCCCGGCGACCAGCGTCGGCGTCTCGGTCGCCCCGAACAGCTCCTGCACCCGCACCGCCAGCACGGGTGGGTCGTCGCCGTAGTCGACAGCGACGCGGCGACCGCTCGGGAGGGCCAGGTGGGTGGGGGCCAGGCGGTCGAGGTCCCGCAGGAGCGGGTGTGCCAGCTGGGCCCGCAGGGCCGCGCGCAGGTCGACGGCCTCGAGCTCGGCCCGACTGCTCACGCCGGCCAGGAACGGAGCGAGCCACGCAGCGAGGGACGCCAGCAGCGCCTTGTCCGACCAGTCGGGCCAGGGGTCGCCGACGTGGTGGCGAAGGAACGCGACCCGAGCGCGGAGCGACTGTGCCGCGGGCGACCAGGTGAGCGCGCTCAGCTTCGTGCCGTGGACCCGCGCCAACAGCACTGCCTCCGTGGGTGGACCCGGGTCCGGTCGCCAGACCACCTCGTCGAGGACGACGCCCCCCAGGTGCCATTCGACGCGTTCGACGAGGTCGTCTCGCTCACGATCCCACGAGAGGGTTCGCCGCTCCTCGACCTCGTCGTCGAAGGCGGTGGCGACGTCGCCGGCGGTGAGCGACGCGGCCAGGCGGATCCGGGCGTCGCTCCGCCGACCGTCGAGGTCGGCGGCCACCAGGAACGTCACGTCCGCCAGGTCGTCGGTGGCGGGCACCCACGCTCGGGTGCCCGTTCGCATCTGGAAGCGGCCAGGGCCGCCCTTGCGGATGGCGAGGCGGTCCGGGTAGGCGAGGGCCAGGACTCGGCCAGCCGCATCGACATCAGCGCCGACCGGCCGGATCGCGGCGCGACGAGCGAGGTCCTCGGCGCGGCGGCGGACATGGTCCACGGCCCGGCGATCCGCCTGTGGATGATGGCGACCCATGCCGACGATGGCGACGCGGAGGCCGAGGTCGGCGGGTACCTCGTCGATGCGGCCGCGCAGGACGTCGCGCTCATCCACCAGCGCGGCGAGCTGGCACGCCAACCAGCCATGGCCCGTCTCGCGGGCGGCCACGACCATGTGGGCCAGGCGGGGATGGAGGGGGAGGTCGTTCATCGCACGGCCGACCGTGGTGAGCCGTCCCTGCGGGTCGAGCGCCCCCAGGAGCACGAGCAGTCGGCGCCCCTCGTCGAGGGTGCGGGCAGGAGGTGGGTCGAGCCACGAGAGTGCCGACACGTCGTTCGCACCCCAGGCCGCGAGCTCGAGGGCGAGGCCGGCCAAGTCGACCTGGGTGATCTCGGCGTCGATCTGGGCGCGTCGGCCGGCGTGCTCGAGCTGGGACCAGAGCCGGTACGCGACGCCTGGGCCCAGCCGTCCGGCGCGACCGGCGCGCTGGTCCGCCGAGGCGCGGGCGATGGGGACGGTGCGCAGGCGGGTCATGCCGGTCCGGGCGTCGAAGCGGGGCGCCCGGGCCAGGCCGCTGTCGACGACGACCCGGACCCCTTCGACGGTGAGGCTGGACTCGGCGATGTCGGTGGCCAGCACGACCCGCCGTCGCCCCGGTTGGCTGGGTGCCAGAGCGGCGTCCTGCTCGCCGACCGACAGGGCGCCGAACAACGCCAGGACGTCCACCGCGCCGGGCCACGAGACTGCGGCGAGCAGCTCGCCGACGCGGCGGATCTCACCGGCGCCCGGGAGGAACACGAGCACGTCACCGTCGGCCTCGCGCAGCGCCCGAACGACCGTTGTGGCGACGGCGCCCTCCAATCGCTCCTTGGGTCGAAGCGGCGCCCACACCAGCTCGACGGGGTGGGCTTCGGTGTCGCTGGAGATGACCGTTGCCGGGCCCGCGTCGCCACCGAGCATCGCCGCCAGGCGCCCAGCTGCGACGGTTGCTGACATGGCGAGCAGGCGAAGGTCGGGGCGCACGAGACGGCGGGCGTCGAGCACGAAGGCCAGGCCGAGGTCGGTCTGGAGGTTGCGCTCGTGCACCTCGTCGAAGATCACGAGCCCGACGCCGGCGAGCTCGGGGTCGTGCTGCAGGCGGCGGGTGAGCACACCCTCGGTGACGACCTCGATGCGGGTGTTCGCACCCACTCTGCGTTCGTCGCGTGTCGTGTAGCCGACGGTGTCACCGACGGTCTCACCCAGCAGTGAGGCCATCCGCCGTGCGGCGGCCCGGGTGGCGAGGCGCCGAGGCTCGAGCACCAGGATGCGGCCGCCGCGGAGCCAAGGCTCGTCGAGGAGGCGAAGCGGCACGATGGTGGTCTTGCCGGTGCCGGGAGGTGCCACGAGGACGGCGTGACCATCGCGATCGAGCGCCGCTCGCAGCGGTCCGATGACCTGCTCGATGGGCAGCGGGGTGGGGATGGTCACGGAGCCGGCGGCGCCACGCCGAGCAGACGCCGAACGTCAGCGGTCAGGCGTGCGCCCAACGCTCCTGGCCGTAGCGACCACCGCCGAAGTAGGAGCTGAGATCGAGGAAGAAGCCAAAGACCACGAAGAACCATCCGATGGTGCTGACACCGGCGATGGGGGCATAGGTGAGGACGTAGAAGAACGTGGTGTACGGCAGGAAGAGCAACCCGAGGAGGGGGAGGGCCCAGCCGTCGAAGGCGATGTCGACCCGGTTCGTGAAGATCCACGTGATGAGCAGCGCGATGCGAGGGAACGCCGACCCCAGCAGCACCACGAAGCACCCGCACATGAGGACCTCCTCGAACTTGCAGCGATGGCGCGCATGCGCCAGGCGCACCGTAGTGGGTGTCAGGTGGACAGTCCGGCGATCCCCTGGCCGAGCAGGACGACCCCGAACACGAGGAGCAGCACGGCCATGACGGCGGCGTTGTTCTCGACCAGCCATGCCTCGGCCTCGTCGAGCGCGTCCTTGGCCTTCTGCCCGGCGGCCAGGTAGTAGATCACGGGGCTGGCGACGGTGACGCTGGCGAGCACCACGAAGATCACCAGCCCCAGCGCCTCCTGGGTGCTGCTCACGTTGGCCTGGGCGATGGCGAGCGACGCCCCGATCGTGAGTGCAAGGTTCTTCGGGTTGACCGCCGCCAGCAAGACAGCCAGCCCGAAGGACTTGCCGGCAGTGAACGAGTCGATGCCGGCCATCCACTTGGGCATCGGTGCCGCCGCTCCGTCTCGTGGCCGCTGCCTCCAGTGCCGCGATCTCGCTGGCACCTTCGAGGGCGTGCGCGGCGCCGTACACCTGTCGTGCGAGAGATGCGGCAGTTTGCCGCGTGGCGCCGGTCGAAAGCTGAGCTCCGAGCTCG
>CAZTVJ010000085.1:0-3662 GCA_964616935.1 uncultured Acidimicrobiales bacterium
GCCGGTCGCCCGGCCGATCGGGGTCAACCCGAACGTGTCGTTGACTGCCTTGGCGGCATCACCCTCGACGCCGCTCTCGACCGCCAGGCTGATGGCGCCGTCGAGACCGGTGAACACGTGGCTGTTCGCCATCTCTACACCTTCCTCACTGCAGGTTCATGGTGACGCGGATGAAGTCGATGGAGAACGTGGGCTGGAGCGTCATGATGACGGCCGCGATGCCTCGGATCTCCTGGGCTCGGCTTGCGCTGACCTCGAGCTGGTAGGCGGTGAGCATCTCGTCGACCACCATCTGCGAGAGGAAGCCGTCGAGGGTTGCCTTGAGCGCCGCCCGCACCCGCGCGTTGTTCAGCTTGCCGATGTACGGGTTGGACCCGAGCCGAACGCCGGCCTTCGCGTAGTCGACGATGCGACGCACGCTCACCTGGCTGAACGCGCCGGGATCGGTAGAGATGCCGCGCACGATCTGGTGACCGAAGCGTCGCCGAACTGCCATCACCCGGTTGAGCAGGAGGTTGCGGTGCACGGTCGTCGTGTAGCTCACGTCGAGCTCGGCGATGGGCAACGTCTGGTTGGTGAGGCTGACGTGCGGCGCGAGCGCAGAAAGGCGGCCCGCGACGAGCGCTGCGGTGTAGGCCGGTGGGAGCGGCACCAGCTGATCGCTGCCTGGTTCGGCCACCCGGATCCCAGGGGCGACGAAGACCATGCGGTCGTCGGCCAACCCGCCCGCCTCGTTCAGCACGGTGGTCGCGTCGCTCGCCGTCGCCCCGACGATGGCGAGGCGTTCGCGACCGTCGTTCTCGGTCCGCTCCACGTGGGCCAGCAACGGAGCACCAGCCACGCTGGCGCCCAAGCCGGCCACGACGACGATGTTGACGGGCTGCTCCTCGAGGAGCGCGAGACCGTCGGCGACGTGGGTGCTGTTGACGTTCGGCACCGAGGTACCGCCGGTCAAGCTGGCGTCGAACGGCAGGAGGTTGGCGTTGGCGTTGGCGGGGGTCGGACTGTCGCTGACGGCGACGAGCTGCGACGTCGCCAAGGCAGTGCGCACCTGGCCGACGTTGCCGCCTTCGAACACCTCGCGCTGGTTGCGGTACGTCACCGAGAGCCGGAACCGTGGGGTGACGCCCGTGCCGTTGTCGACCGCGACGACGCGGACGTCGTTGCCCCACGAACCGGCTTGGTTGGCCGTCAGCACGAAGGCATCGTTGGTCGTCGCCGCGACCGTGGCGCTGGCGGCCCCCGGCGTGCCTCCTGTGATGCCGACCGCGAACAGGTTGCTGCCGCCACCGGCGAACACCTGCTGCAGCGCCCGCACGAGCGTGAGCGGTGGCCCGCCGGCATGGGCGGGCGCCGACACCAGGTCGGGCGGACCGAAGACGTCGATGGCCTCCGCCACGCTTCCGAGCTGCGTCACCACCCCCAGCGGGCCTCGGGCGACCGTGCCGACGATGCCGATGTTCCCGGTGGCGATGCTGCCGACCGAGATCAGTCCCTCGGACCTCACCTCTATGTAGGTGCCGGGGAGCACCATCTCGGCGATGGATTCGCTCATGCTGTTCTCCTTGCTGCGTCGGACGCCCTGGTGGCCACGGCGACGGGCTGATCGGCAGGCGCTACGTGACCTCGAAGGACTCGGTGAAGGGCGGTGACAGGATCGGGTCGACGGTCGAATCGACATCCACCTGGGCGATCGGGCCGCCGCTCGACGGGATGACGGGCTCGATGCGCTCGAAGTCGACGGCGTACGTGAGGCGCTGCGAGCGGGCAGAGGCACCGAGGGCGGCGACGGGACTGGCGGCGGACAGCGCAACCGGCGCCACGGCCCGAAAGCCACGGGCCGCGACACCACGCTCGGGACTCAGGGCCGCCTCGACGGCGGCGACGAGGCTTTCCACCGACGCGCTCGTCGCTGCTGCCACGTCGAGGTGGACGGTGGCCGAGAACCGCTCGACGCGCACTTCCCACATGCCGACGAAGTACGTGAGCTCGAGGGTGCCGGACGGGGGGAGCGCATCGGCGAAGGTCAGGGTTCCCGAAGGCACGTCGAGACGCACCTGTGCCCCTGTGGGCGCCTCGTGGACCGGGGCGAACGTGGTGGCCCCGAGCCGGACGTCCAGGTCGGCCGGGCCGAACGGCGGCGTGTCGTCGCCCGAGACGCGCACCACGGCACCGTGGGGCAGCTGCAGCGTGCGACGGTCGGCCGACAGCAGCTCCACGTCCTCCCCGGCGAGGTGCAGCACCGCGTCGGCGAGCTCGACCGTCGTGGTCACCCGCAGCGCCCCCGTCTGGGCCGGGGCCGGGAACGAGCCGAGGCCGCGAAACGACGTGCCCGCCCCCTCGATGGACACCGTCACGCACGGAAGGTCGGCGGCCACGGCCGGGGCATCGCTGCTGACAGGTGGCGCGCCAGGGATCTCGGCCGTGAGCTGCTCGCGCACGGCGAGCACCAGCGAGGAGAGCGGCATCAGGCGAACACCGCCCCGAGGTCGGCCAGCGCCTGGTTGAGTGGGGCGACGGCCGCCTTGACGCCCTCCATCGCCTCGAGCAGCGGCGGCGTCGGGTCACCGATCGACGGGATGTCGCCGAGCAGGTTGGGCAGCTCGAGCCCGTCGAGACCGAGGCTGGCGAGCAGGTCGAGCTCGGGTCCGAGATCGAGCCCGAGATCGTCGATCGGGGGCGGCGGCGCGGGTGGCTCGACGTACTGGCGCAGGCGGATCCGGTAGCGGAAGGAGTCGGCGCTGTCGTTGACCTCGTCGAGCTCGAGGGCCTCGATGAGCACCTGCTCCAGCTCGGTGGCGGTGGTGATGTCGGCCACGAACGCCAGGGGCTCGCCGGCGTTGAAGGGCTCACGGACACGGGCCAGGAACTCGTCCCGCTCGACATCGCCGTGCAGGGACCCCTCGATCTCGACGGCGAGGCTGTGGCGCCCCAGGTCATGGTGCAGATCCCCGGTCAGGCCCGGCACCGAGAGGCGGGCGAGGCGGCGGCCCTCGACGGTGCCGACCCGCTCGATGCGAGGCACCTCCCACTCGCCGATCATCGGCCGCACGATCACGGGACCGACCCTGGACGATGCTCGTCAAACGGACGTCAGCGCCCCGTCAAGGCCCCGAGGCTGGGCGTTGACGGCGCCGTGACGCGTCCCGCCCACCATCGTCTCGATCGCCGAGCGCGCCACTTGTCGGCCCGTGCGGTGATCGCTCGTATCTACCCCTCGAAAGCTGCGCTCTCGTAGGGCTAGGGTCAACATCAATCCGGTGAAGCAGGGGGCCGCATGAACCGGAACCAGTTCGCGTTGCGCTTGTTCGGCGGCTTCGAGCTTCGCCGCAACGGTGCCGTCGTGGAGGTACCCCTCTCGTCTCAGCGTCTGCTGGCCTTCCTCGCCGTCAACGAACGCCCGCTCCCCCGTGCCTACGTCGCCCAGATGCTCTGGCCGGAGACGACCGACGGCAAGGCCAGTGCCAGCCTGCGCACGGCGCTGTGGCGCCTGCACCGCCCCGAGCTCGACCTCGTCGATGCCGGCCCGTCGCACCTGTTGCTCCGCGACGACGTCTGGGTGGACACGAGGTTCGTCCACGAGGCCGCCCGCGACCAGCGCGGGGGCGGTGCGCTGCCCAGCTTCGACTCGCTCGCACTCGTGCGGGGCGAGCTGCTGCCCG
>CAZTVJ010000086.1:0-4960 GCA_964616935.1 uncultured Acidimicrobiales bacterium
TCGTTCGGGCCGATGCGGCTCTGCATGAAGCTCATCATCTTGAACAGGTAGACGTAGACGAACGTCCCGGCCGGCAGCAGCAGCGCGACGGTGACGCCGATCACGCGCAGGACCGACTGCCCCCAGTACGAGAGCTCGAGCGCGAGGGTCACCGCTGCTCCCTCGTCAACGGTCGATGTCCCCGAGGATGAAGTAGAGGCTGGCCAGTATCGTGATGACGTCAGGCACGAGCACCCCACGCAGCACCCAGGGCACGACGGAGATGTTGTTGAACGACGCCGACCGGATCTTCACCCGGAACGGGCCGGTGTCACCCTTGCTCACGATGTAGTAGCCCATCTCGCCGAGCGGGTTCTCCGTGCTGACCCAGGCTTCGCCCTCGGGCACCTTGATGATGCGGGGCACCTTGGCCATGATCGGCCCTGCCGGCAGGCTGTCGAGCAGCTGGTCGACGATGAGCGTGCTCTCCCGGACCTCCTGCAACCGCACCCAGTACCGGGCGAAGCTGTCGCCGTCGGGATGGGTCCAGACCCTCCAGTCGACCTTGTCCCAGGCGAGGGGCAGCTGCTGGTCACGACGGAGATCCCAGTCGACGCCCGACGAGCGGACGTTGGCACCGGACAGGCCGTAGGAGAGGGCGACCTCCCTGGGGATGACACCGATGCCGCGGGTGCGAGCCTGGAAGATCTCGTTGCCGACGACGAGGGTGTTCATCTCGTCGCAGAAGGCTCGTAGCTTCTTCATGACGGCGCGGGTCTCGTCGACCCAGCCCTTGGGCAGGTCCTCCTTCAGGCCACCGATGCGGTCGTAGTTCGGGTGGAACCTCCCGCCGGTGGCCGCTTCGATCATGTCGAGGACGTACTCGCGATCGCGGAAGGCGTAGAAGAGTGGCGTCAACGCGCCGATCTGCAGTGCCATGTCGCCGAGGAACAACGAGACGTTCGCGATGCGCGACAGCTCGAACAGGATCGTGCGGATGTACTGGGCGCGTGGCGGCGCCTCGATCTCCATGAGCTTCTCGGCCGCGAGGATGAAGGGCACCTCGTTGGCGAAGCTGCCAAGCCAGTCGATGCGGTTGACCAGCGTGGTCACCTGTGGGTAGGTGCGAACCTCGGTGAGCTTTTCGTAGCCGCGGTGCATGTAGCCGGCTGAGGGCTCGGCCCAGATCACCTGCTCGCCGTCGAGGCGGCAGATGATCCGCAGCGTGCCGTGGGTGGCCGGGTGCTGCGGGCCGATGTTGAGGGTCATGCCCTCCGTCTCGAGCTCGACGTTGACCCGCGCGTCGGCCGCCTGCGCCGCGATGTAGGCGAGCTTGTCGCGATCGGAGACCACGGTCATGCGCCGGCACCGCCGTCGTCGGTGTCGTCACCCCCGAGACCGTCGGGCATGGGCTCGACGTCGACGATGCCGGGCCACGGCTTCACGATGCGGGCCAGCAGTGGGAAGTCCTTCCGCAGCGGATGACCCTCGAAGTCGCCCGGGAGGTACATGTGGCGCAGGTCGGGGTGACCGGTGAACGTGATGCCGTACATCTCCCAGGCCTCACGCTCGTGCCAGTTGGCCCCGGCATAGTTGCGGACCCACGTCTCGACGGTGGCCGTGTCGTCGGGGACGTCGGCCTTCAGCGTGAGCCCCACGTGACGGCTCGTGTCGAGCAGCCGAGCGAAGACCTGCAAGCGGGTGTCGCCGCCGGCGTAGCCCTGCTCGATGGCGGTGGAGCGTTCGGGGGGCGGGGCGGTGGGGTCGTCCTCGCCCTTGCCGAACGGCGAGGGCATCCAGTCGATGGCCGACAGGAAGCAGAAGTAGTCGAAGCCGAGGCGGTCGCGCGCCACCTCTCCGGCTTCTCGCCAGGCGTCGGTGTGCACCCGTATCCAGAGATCGTCGCCGGGGCGCAGGTGGCTGCCCGCGACGCCACCGCCGAGTGCGCCCTGGAACCGCTCGAGCAGTCCCTCGCGCACCTCGTCGTGCAGGACGGCCTCGGGGGCGTCAGCGGACGACAACCGGGTCACCCCGCTTCGCAGCCTTGCGGTCGGCCTTGGCTTCTGCTCGCTCGCGCTCGGCCACGACGATGGGCTCGTAGCGCTCGTCGTTCCATCGCTCGGTCATGTCCTCGTTGCGGATGCGCTCCTGCAGCAGGACGACGCCCTCGAGCAACGCCTCCGGCCGGGGTGGGCACCCCGGCACGTACACGTCGACCGGGATGATCTGGTCGACCCCTTTGGTGACCGAGTACGAGTCCCAGTAAGGGCCACCGCAGTTGGCGCACGAGCCCATGGAGATGACGTACTTCGGGTCCGGCATCTGCTCGTAGAGCCGGCGTACTGCGGGGGCCATCTTGTCGGTGACGGTGCCGGAGATGACCACGAGGTCGGCCTGGCGCGGGCTGGCGGGGAAGGGGATGACGCCCAGGCGCATGACGTCGTAGCGGGGTGAGCCGAACGCCGCGCCCATCTCGATGGCGCAGCAGGCCAGACCCCACTGGTAGACCCACAGCGAGTACTTGCGGCTGATGTTCAGCAGGTTGGTGAGGGGCTTGGGCATGCGGCCCCGCTCGATGAGGCCCATCAGCCGGTCACACCCATCGCAGCACGCCCTTGCGCCAGGCGTAGACGAGCCCGAGGACGAGCACGAACAGGAACAGGCCCATCTCCACCAGGCCGAAGCTGCCGTAGACCTCCAGCTGGGTGGCCCAGGGGAAGATGAACACCGCCTCGACGTCGAAGAGGACGAAGAGCAGGGCGAACACGTAGTAGCGGATCTGGCTCTGCGACCAGCCGTCGCCGACGGGGTCCACGCCGCTCTCGTAGGCGATGTACTTCTGGGCCGACGGGCGGGTGGGGCGCACGAAGCTGCCGAGGAACAGCACGCCACCGACCAGCACGACCGAGAAGGCCATGAAGATGGCCACGGTGAGGTAGTCCCGCAGGAACGCAGACATCGGGGGTTGACTCTATACGCGGCGCGTGAACGCTCTCACAAACGAGCCAGGGCGGGGCGGGGGGGTCCTCGGGCGGCGGAACTCCGGCCTCAGGATGCCGTTTCCTGCGCTCACCAGCCGGACGTCGGCCGAGCGTTACGGGCCGAGGCGGCCGGCCAGGACCGGCACCGAGCCATCGGCGAAGCTCACGACGAAGCCGGGCACGATGCCGACGACGACGGTGAAGGCCACGGACAGGCCGATGGCCAGCCCAGCACTGACGGGGATGCGCACCGGCTGCTCCATCTGGGCCTCCGACGGATCCGCCACGTACATGCTGACCACGATGCGCAGGTAGATGAAGGCGGCGATGACGGCCGTGAGCATGGCCGCCACCGCCAGCACGTACTGCTGGTCGTCGGCCGCGGCCGAGATGACCCCGAACTTCGCGATGAAGCCCGACGTCAGCGGCACGCCGGCCTGGGCCAGCAGCAGCACGGTGAACAGCAGGGCGAGCAGGGGGCGCCGTTGCGAGAGCCCCCGATAGCTGTCGAGCGTCTGGTCGCCGTCGGCCGAGCGGCCGACGACGCCGACGACGGCGAAGGTCCCGATGACGATGACGGCGTAGGCGAGCAGGTACACGAGCGCACCCGAGGTGCCTCGGCTGGTGGCCACCTCGACGCCGATGAGGATGAAGCCCGCGTGGCTCACCGAGGAGTACGCCAGCATGCGCTTCACGTTGGTCTGCACGATGGCCAGCACGGAACCGAGCACGAGCGTCGCCACGGTCAGCACCAGCATGGCCGGCTGCCAGTCCTGCTCGTAGCTGCTCATCGCCACGACGAACACCCGCAGGAGTGCTGCGAAGCCGGCCGCCTTGGCCGCCGACGCCATGAAGCCGGTGACGGGCGATGGCGCGCCTTGGTACACGTCGGGCGTCCAGAAGTGGAACGGCACCGCGGCCACCTTGAACCCCAGGCCGACGAGCAGGAAGGCGAGCCCGGCCAGGAGCAGCTTGTCCTGCAACAGCACCGTCGTCCTCAGGTACTCGAAGATGAGGGCCATGTTGGTGGAGCCGGTGGCGCCGTAGGTCATGGCCACGCCGTAGAGGAAGAACGCCGACGAGAAGCCGCCGAGCACGAAGTACTTCATGGCCGATTCCTGTGACTCGATCCGGCGGAGCTGGCTGCCCGCCAGCACGTAGAGCGCGATGGAGAGCGTCTCGAGCCCGAGGAACAGCACGATGAGGTCGGTGGCGCCGGCCATGACGACTCCTCCGACGGCGGCCATCAGGACCAGGCCGTAGACCTCGGCCCCCTCGAGGCCGACGCGCCGCAGGTAGTCGTCGGCGACCAGGGCCGTGAGGATGACGGTGCTGCAGATGACCACGGTGACGAAGCTGGAGAAGCCGTCGAAGCTGAGGGCACCGCCCATGAGCGACCGGGGGCCGTCGTCTTGGATCTGGTGCCACTGGATGAGAGCGAGGACGAGCGCGGCCGAAGCGGTGGTGACGGTCGCCGCGGCATAGGCACCACGGGGCCAGGGTGGTGTGAGGGCGGAGGCCACGAGCAGGACCAGCCCGCCCCCGGCCAGCACGAGCAGCGGTGAGAGCGCCCACCAGTCGACCGGCGGTCCCTCGAACGAGGCCTGGGCGAGCACCGTGATCACTTGCCCGCCTCCTCGGGTTCACCGACGGTGGGGGTGCGGAAGTCCGAGTGGTCCTCGACGTGGACGATGAGGCGCTCGACGCTGGGCGTGACCCGGTCGAGCAACGGCTTCGGGTAGAGCCCGGTGAAGAAGATGATGGCGACGAGGGGCAGCATGACGAGCCCCTCCTTCAGGGTGATCTCCTTGAACGAGCGGTTCGGTTCGTCGGCCGCGCCATGGAACACCCGCTGGTAGGCCCAGAGGAGGTAGAGCGCGGCCAGGATCACGCCCGCCGTGGCGACCACGACCCACCAGCGAGCAGTGAGGAACGAACCGATGAGGATGAGGAACTCGCCGACGAAGCCGTTCAGGCCGGGCACGCCGATGGACGAGAGC
>CAZTVJ010000087.1:0-4044 GCA_964616935.1 uncultured Acidimicrobiales bacterium
CTGTGTGCCCCGGTAAACCAGGCCTCCGATGACCGACGCGTCCCGCCCGCCATGCGGGTAGCTGAACCACGGGTTCGACAGGCCCGGCGTGCTGCACGGGCCCTCGCACGCGGGCCAGCCGTAGTTGGCGCCGGCGGCGCCGAGGTTCACCTCCTCGATCGAGGTCGACACGTCATTGCTGCCGACATCGCCGATGTACATCCGGCCGGTGGCGGTGTCGAACGACATCCGGAACGGGTTACGGAGCCCCCGCGCCCAGATCGAGTCGTAGTTGGCGCCGGCACCGTCGAAGCAGGGGTTGTCGACCGGGATGATGCCGTCAACGTTGATGCGCAGGATCTTGCCGCGGTAGCTGGTGAGCGACGCTGGCTCCTGCCCGCCGGCAAAGAAGTCGCCGGTCGAGATGTAGAGGCCCCCGTCGGGGCCGAACTCAAGGGCGCCACCGTGGTGGTAGAGCGCTGCCGCCACGGTGTCCTGCCAGATCACGAGCTCGCTGCCCGGTACGACGGCGTTGCCGCTCGTCTCGAAGCGCGCGACGCGATCACGCAGGGGTGACGACGCCGTGTAGAAGACGTAGAGATAGCCGTTGGACGCAAATGCGGGATCGACCGTCAAGCCCACCAGGCCCCGCTCGCCACCGGTGATGCTGATGTTGGTGAGCTGGAGGATCGGCAGGGGATCTACCTGCGTCGCACCGGGCTGGACGACACGAACCGTGCCGGCCCGCTCGGCGACCAGCATCCGGCCGTCCGGCGTGAACGATGCCACGGTCGGCTCGGTCAGGTTCGAGACGATCACCTCGTTCTGGAATCCGGGTGGCGGTGCCGCGCTGGCCGCCGTCGCGAGAAGGGCTAACGGCAGAGCGGCGAAGGGAACCGCTAGTGCGGCCGTCGCAACCACGATCCGCCGAGCCGACTGGCGAACCGATCGCGGCACCGCGATCCAACCTGACCACGCAGGCGTCATGTCGCCCCCTCGGCTCGGACATCCGAACGGAGGCATCGTCGCGCCGTTTGGTCACACCAACAGCGTCATCTGGCACACAGCGGGTGTCCGCACGGCGGTGCCGAGGGAAGCATCAGCGACGAGGCGCAGCGAGGCTCGGCCAAAGCGAAGCGGCGGCCATGCCGAGCCATCAGCTCAGAACAAGCGGCTGGTGAGCTGCTTGCGGTAGCCGGCGGTGCGGGGATCGTCCGGCCCCATCAGCTCGAGCAGGTCGACGAATTCCTGACGCGCCGTCTCATCGTCCTTCACCCGTTCGAGCAGCGCGCTCAACGTCGCGTCGTAGTCGTCGCTCTCCGGCGCATCGCCGCCGAGGCGCGCCATCGCCGCGACCCTGCGCACCTCGGGCGTCTCGGGGATGCGGGCCAAGACGGCGAGCGCCTCTTCGTGCTCGCCCCGGGCCACGAGCAGCTCGGCCAGGGCAACGACAGCGCCCTCGTTGTCGGGCTCCAGCTCGAGCGCGCTGCGCAGGCTCACCTCGTCGCCGGCCTCCACGAGCGCGGCGACCGTCTGCTCCTGCTCGCTGGGCAGCAGCCTCTGGACGAACTCGCGCACCGCCTGCTCGGGCTGGGCGCCCAGGAAGCCGTCGATGGGCTGGCCGTCCTTCAGCGCGACCACGAGCGGGATGCTCTGCACCTCGAACGCCTGAGCGATGCCGGGGTTCTGGTCGATGTCGACCTTCACCAGCACCACCTGCCCGCCCGTCTCGTCGACGACCTGCTCGATGATCGGCCCGAGCGTCTGGCACGGCCCGCACCACGGCGCCCACAGGTCGATGACGACGGGCACGTCGTTGGAGCGGTCGATGACCTCGGTCTGGAAGGTGGCGTCGGTGACGTCGAGAGCCATGAGGGGCGACGATACCGGTGGACGGTTGCAGAGCGGCCGTGAGTGGCTACCGTCTCGGCCCATGGAGGCCCCGACGCATGGCATCGACGTCGCGAGGGTGACGGCCTGGCTCGCGGCCAACGTCGCCCCGAGCACGCCTCCGTACGACTTCGACCTGATCGCCGGCGGCCACTCGAACCTGACCTACCGCGTCACCGATGCCGTGGGCCACCGGTGCGTCCTGCGCCGTCCTCCGCTGGGCCACGTGCTGGCCAGTGCCCACGACATGGGCCGTGAGCACCGCATCATCAAGGCGCTCGGTCCGTCACCCGTGCCCGTCGCTCCCGCGCTCGCCTACTGCGACGACCCGGCCGTCAACGGCGCGCCGTTCTACGTCATGGGCTTCGTCGATGGACTCGTCCTGCGTGACCGCGAGACGGCCGAGGCAGAGCTGTCCGAGTCGGCCAGGGCCGAGGCGGGGGCGTCGCTCGTCGACACGCTCGCGGCCATCCACGCCGTCGATCCGTCCGCGGTCGGCCTCGGCGATCTGGGTCGGCATGACGGCTACATCGCCCGCCAGCTCAAGCGCTGGTACGGCCAGTGGAACCAGTCCAAGACGCGCGAGCTGCCGGACGTCGATCGGGCGCACGACGCGCTGGCCGCACGTGTCCCGCCGCAAGGACCGGCCTGCATCGTCCACGGCGACTACCGGCTCGACAACACGATGCTCGACGACCAGGGGCACGTCGTCGCCGTGCTCGACTGGGAGATCTGCACGCTGGGCGACCCGTTGGCCGACGCCGGCCTGCTGTTCGTCTACTGGACCGGCCCCGGCGACGACGAGACCGCCTGGGCCGGCTCGGCCACGACTGCGCCCGGCTTCGCCGACCGGGCTGAGCTGCTGGAGCGCTACGCCAAGGTGTCGGGGCGAGACCTGTCCGACATCGACTTCTACATCGCCTTCGCGTTCTGGAAGCTGGCTTGCATCCTCGAGGGCGTCTATGCCCGGTACCTGGGCGGGGCGTTGGGGGGCGGGCGTGACGCCGCCGAGTACGCCCCCTTCGCCGTGCAGGTGGATCGGGCCGCCGCAGCCGCGGCCGGCTACGCGGCGGGGTTGTCATGAGCGACGCCTACGTCCTGCACGAGCGGCCCGACCTGGAGTCGCCCGTGCTCGTGGTCTGCCTGCTCGGCTGGATCGATGCCGGCGTCGGCGGTGCCACCGCCATGGAGGCGCTGGAGGCCGAGGTGGCGGACGTGGAGGTGGCCACCTTCGATGCCGACCGGTTCATCGACTACCGCGCTCGCCGCCCGGTGATGCAGCTGCGTGAGGGTGTCAACGAACGCCTCTTGTGGCCGGAGACGAAGCTGCGAGCCGGCCACGACAGCGCCGGCAACGCCGTGCTGCTCCTCTCGGGGCACGAGCCGGACACGGCGTGGCGGGTCTTCGTCGACGCGGCCTGCACGCTCGCCGTGGATCTCGGCGCTCGCATGATGGTGGGGCTCGGTGCCTACCCGTTCTCCGCGCCCCACACCCGCGCCGCTCGCCTCTCGATGAGCGCCTCCACCGCCGAGCTGGCCGCCAGCCTCCCCTTCGGCCGCAACTCGGTCGACGTGCCCGCGGGCGTGCAGGCCGCGATCGAGCATCGGTTCGGGGAGCTGGGCCTGCCCGCCCTCGGGCTGTGGGCGCAGGTACCGCACTACGTGTCCAACTTCCCGTACCCCGCCTCGTCCGTCGCGCTGCTCGACGGTCTCCACGAGGTGGCCGGCCTCACCGTCCAGGCCGACCACCTCCGCCAAGCGGCCACGGTCCACCGCCAGCAGCTCGACGAGCTGGTCGCCGGCAACGACGAGCATGTGGCCATGGTCCGCCAGATGGAGGCAGCGTTCGACGCCGAGCAGACGGGCGACGCCGGCCTCCTCGCTCCGGGCGGGAACCTGCCGAGCGGCGACGAGCTGGCGGCCGAGCTGGAACGGTTCCTGCGCGACCAGGGCTGAACGGCAAGGGGCTAGATCACGTCTGCGCGTCTCGCCGGGTGCCCGAACCGCGGGCGCGTACCCACATCTGACGTGGGTACTCGCCCGCAGAAGCGAGTCCGGCGCTACGGTGCGCCGCCATGAAGGTAGACGGAGGCATTGGGTTCGATCTGGCTTCGGCCGCGCAGAACGCCAAGGAGGCCGAGCAGGCCGGGTACTCGGGGGTGTGGTCGGCCGAGA
>CAZTVJ010000088.1:0-4107 GCA_964616935.1 uncultured Acidimicrobiales bacterium
CCTCGGTCGAGGCGATGGGCTTCGCGCCACCACGGCACCGCCGCGTCGTTGCCCAGCCGATGGAACAGCTCTTGGCCGAGCTCGAAGCACGCTGCTGCTCGGGCGGCGTCGGCGTCACGCGGCAGGCTGCGAGCGATGACCTCGTCAGGGGAAAGGGCGAACGGGCTGGCCGCACCGCGCTCGACCCAGTCGACGATGCCGGCTCGGTAGCCCTCAGCGTCACCGGGGAACTTCTTGATCTCACCCATCATCTGCTTCAGCCGGTCGGGCAGGTCGTCCGGGATTGGCGCGTCGCGGAAGGGGCTCACCTCGATGGACGCGACCTCCGCCGGGCGCACCAGCATCCCCTGCTCGTCGATGGCCACGGCCATCGGCACGTTGAAGAACCCGAGCACCTCGGTCGTGAGCATCGTCGCGTCGATGAGCGATGGGTGCGTCGGCGCGGCTGCATCGATCCAGGGCATGGCGTTGGCCGGGTCCACATCGAGGGCCACCGTGACGACGGTGAGCCCCTTGGGCTCGAGCTCGGCGTGCAGTGCCTGCCACCCGGGCAGGCTCATTCGGCAGCCTCACCAGCTGGCCCATGCGACCAGCAGCACCTTGCGGCCATGCAGCGCCGAGAGCTGGAACACGTTGCCGTCACGGTCGGGCAGCTCGAGGTCGGGAGCGGCGGCACTGGTGAGCGCCCGGCCCGTCGCCGTCGCAGGGCCGAGGGCCCAGAGACCGTGGGCCTCGTCGTGGACCAGTGGCATGCCGAGGCGGTCCGACAAGACGGTGACATCCAACCGCCCACCGGGCTGCTCGACGCCCGGAGCAGGCACGCAGACCGGGCCGAGGCACAGGCCCTCGGGCTTGGCCTGCCACCCGGTGCGGCGGGCGAAGTCGGCAGGGTCGACGGAGAGCTCGCTGAGGATCACGCCGAGACGGTACCCGACCGCGCTGACCACCCTGCCCTGGCGTCGTGCGGCGGCGGTCTAGGTCGTGCTGACCTCGAGGTGTCGCTTGGCGCTGCGCAGGCGAAAGGCCAGCACGATGTCGGTGATGCCCTTCACCAGGGCATAGGCGCCCACCCAGAGCACGAGCACGGCGAACGACCGACCGATGTAGCCGATGGCCCA
The DNA here is from genome assembly GCA_964616935.1 of uncultured Acidimicrobiales bacterium. Taxonomy (GTDB): domain Bacteria; phylum Actinomycetota; class Acidimicrobiia; order Acidimicrobiales; family Ilumatobacteraceae; genus CAZTVJ01. The sequence continues at coordinate 1,119 of CAZTVJ010000088.1, forward strand.
GAACCCGATCGTGATCTGGACGAACCCGAGGACGAGCCCGAGCCACCACAGGTCGTGATCGTCCTTCATGCGGATGGACGTGACGACGTCGAACACTCCCCGCAGCATCAGGTACCAACCCACGATGGCGGCCAGGACCAGGAACGTCTCGTCCGGCCAGACCAGGGCCACGATGCCGGCCGCGACGCTGATGACGCCGAGCACGATCCAGGCCCATCGCCAGCTGTCCACCTGCGTCGCATAGAAGAACTCGGTGATGCCGGCCACGATGAAGCTGACGCCGGCGAACAGCGACACCGCCAGCACCGTCGTGAAATCGAACGACAGCACGATCCACGCGTAGACGATCCAGAGGATGCCGAGGATCAGGACGAGCCACCACAGCTTCGTGGCTCGGTGCAGGTCCTCGTTCGTGCCGGACGAGCCGTCCATCCTCCACCTCCGTGTCGAGACCGCAGCGGCCTCCCGCACCCTACGGCGCCGCGCTCGGCCCGCGGGCAGGGAGAGGGCCGCGGATTAGGGTGCCTCCATGGAGAACGTCCACTGGTCGAGCCGGCCCGCGCTGCGCTCCCCGGTGCTCGTGGCGGCCTTCACCGGTTGGAACGATGCCGGCGACGCCGCCTCGCTCGGCCTGCGGCACCTGGCCGAGTCGTGGGACGCCACCATGTTCGCCGAGCTCGACCCCGAGGACTACGTCGACTTCTCCGCCACCCGGCCACAGGTACACCTCATCGACGGCACCACTCGGGAGATCGTCTGGCCGGCTACCGAGCTTCTGGCGACGACGGTCGACGACCGCGACATCGTGTTGCTGAACGGGCCCGAGCCGCAGCTGCGCTGGCGGAGCTACTGCCGCGAGATCCTGGAAGTCGCCGAGGCGCTGGGCGTCTCGATGGTGGTCACGCTCGGCGCCCTGCTCGCCGACGTGCCGCACCGCCGACCGGTGTCGATCATCGGCACCGGGTCCGACCCCGATCTCGTCGAGCGCTACGGCCTCCAGCGGTCGCGCTACGAGGGTCCCACCGGCATCGTCGGCTGCCTGCACGACGCGTGCGGCCAGGCCGGCATCGCCTCGTTGTCCCTGTGGGCCGCCGTCCCGGCCTACGCGCAGGGCACGACGTCACCGAAGGCGGCGCTCGCGCTGGTCGTGCGAGTCGCTCGCCTGATCGGCGTCACCGTCGATGTTGCGCCGCTGCAGGGCGAGGTGGCCGAGTACGAGTCCGAGGTCGACGAGTACGTCGAGCGCGACGACGACCTCCAGAGCTGGGTCGAGCGACTCGAACGGCTCGTGGACGACGACGAGCCCGAACGCGCCGCCGATCCGCCCAGCTCGGCCGGGCACCCGTCCAACGAACCCGGGTCGGCCGAGCGTCTCGTCGCCGAGGTCGAACAGTTCCTGCGCGACCAGCGCTCGGAGTGACCTTGGCCTCGCCCGACATGGTCCCGGCCTGCCTGTGGCGGAACCGTCCGGGGCTGCTCCTCGCGCTCGATGACCGCTTCGGGGAACCGATCGATGCCTACCTGAACGGCGCGCAGGTGTGGCTGCGTGACGACGGGCCGGGCGGGGCCGGCCTGGAGTGGCGCCTCCACCCGGTGGCGGCCTACCGCAAGCCGGCGGGGGTCACCCATCACGACCTGCTCGCAGCGGTGGTGTACGCGTTGCGGGCGGGCGACGACCTTCCCGCCCCGCTGGACGAGCTCTGGGACGGACTGGAGGCCTTCCCCGGCTACGGCGACGAGGTGGAGCCGGCCACCCTCGCCGCTCGCTGCACCGAGGCCCTCGGTCTGGCGCCGGATGGCTTCGGCCTGGTCGACCACGGTCCGGTGGCCGAAGCCTGGGAGCGATCGGGCGGCCACATCTCGGTGATCGAGCTGCTCTTCGCTCAGCTCGGCGGCTGACGCACTACTCCTCACCCCGCCACACCGGGGCGCGCGGGGCGTCGAACACGACCTCGGTCGTCTCGCCGCGAATGGCGGCGAACGCCTGCGGACCCCACCAGCTGAAGCCGGCGGTCGGCACGGGCAGCGCGTCCTCCGCGAACCAGCCCACGTTCGCCGTCTCCAAGGGGTGGGCGCTCAGCTCACCGCCGACGGCTCGGCAGTGGAACAGCAGCATGTACATGCCGAAGCGGGTGAAGCCCATCCTCATGCCGTCGATGACGGCGAGGAGCGCCACCGGCACGCAGTGCACGCCGGTCTCCTCCTCCACCTCCTTCACCGCCACCTCGGCCGGCGAGTACCCGATGTCGGCCCAGCCGGTGGGGTAGAGCCAGATGCCGGAGTCGGCCCGTTGCACCAGCAGGATCTCCCCGGCGTCGTTGCCGACCACGGCGCCGATGGCCACCTTGGGGGTCACGTAGCCCGGCACGCCCTCGCCGATGGAGTCCATCCACTCCTGCACGAAGTGGTCCGTCTCGCGGCGAACCTCCAGCTCCTCCTCGGCCGCCGCCTTGATGTCGGCCGCGACCTTGAGCACCTCCTCGTACCGCTCGCGCTCGTAGAGGTTCTCGGTGAAGCCCATCCCGGTGCGGGCGATGCCAGCCAGGGCCGCGCTCCAACGGAGCAGGTCCCGGGTGAAGTCGGCGGGCTCCGCTGCCTCTGCCATGGACGCGCAGGCTAAGCCATCGCGCCACGAGCCCGGCAGTCCGGACCTGCTCTCACCCCTCGGAGACCGCGTGGAGCAGGGCACGCTCGATCTCGGCGACGTAGGAGCCGTCGGTGACCTTCTCACCCGTCGCGTCGCGCACGTAGAAGGTGTCGATGACCTCGTGACCGAGGGTCTGCACGCGGGCGTGACGGATGTCGAGCGCCATGTCCGCGAGGGCGTTGGTGATGCGATAGAGCACGCCCACCCGATCGGGTGCGCGGACCTCGAGCACCGTGGCGTTCGAGGACGCGCCGTTGTCGATGCGCACGTGAGGAACGGCGGGTTCGGCCGCGGTGGTGCGCCGGCGGCCGTACGTGCGGGCCCGCTCGGACAGGCGGGCAT
>CAZTVJ010000089.1:0-5323 GCA_964616935.1 uncultured Acidimicrobiales bacterium
GGCCCCGACGGCGACGAGCATCGGGAGGACGAGCGGAAGGACCATGTCGTCAGGAGGCGTCGAGGATGCCGCGCAGGGTCTGCAGGTCCCGCTTGGTCAGCCCGTCCGTGAAGCTGGCCAGGGTCGCTCGCCGGTCGTGGGTCTTCGCTAGCGCGGCCCGCATGCGCTGCGCCGCGTAGTCGGCCTCCGTTAGCTCTGGCGCATAGGCGTACGCCCGGCCGCTGCGATGGCGCTCGACCAGACCCTTGCGCCACAGTCGGGTGAGGATGGTCATGACGGTCGTGTAGGCGAGCCCGGGATCGATGGCCTCGAGGACCTCACCCGGCGTTGCGGGATCGCGGCGCTTCCAAAGGTAGGCGAGCACCTCACCCTCCAACGCGCCGACTGGTCTGCGCTCCATGGACACCTCCGTCACGATCGTGAGCCTACGGGACGACGTCGAGCGCATCCCTACCGGGAGTCTCAGCCCTGACTGCGCAACGCCTCTACCGTCGGCTTAAAGTACGACATCTTGTCGTATCAGCGGAAGGAACTGCGATGAAGAAGCGAATGCTCGTGGCCGTCGTCGGCCTCGGTTTGGCGTTGGTGGCTGCATCGTGCGGCAGCAGCGACCACGGTTCGAGCTCCGACATCTCCGTCCCGGCGGACGCGACCCACAACGCGGCCGACGTCATGTTCGTCCAGGGCATGATCCCGCACCACGAGCAAGCGGTCGAGATGGCCGACCTCGCCCTGGCCAACACGACGACGGCGCCCATCCTGACGCTGGCCACCCAGATCAGGGCGGCCCAGGATCCTGAGATCCAGACGATGCGGGGCTGGCTGAAGACCTGGGGCCAGAAGGAGATGTCCATGGACGACGGCGGTCACGGCGCCATGGACGGCATGATGGGCGAGGGGGACATGAAGAAGCTCGAAGCGGCGCGAGACGGAACCTTCGATCCCCGCTTCCTCGAGATGATGATCGAGCACCACGAGGGTGCCATCAAGATGTCCGAGAAGGTCAAGGCCGACGGCAAGAGTGCCGAGGTCCGGACCCTGGCCGACGCCATCATCACGGCTCAGCAAGCCGAGATCGCCGAGATGAAGGCGCTCCAGGGCACGAGCTGATCGTTCGAGGAGGAGACGCGTCGGACATGCTGCACGACGTGTCCTTCGTCCACCTGATCACCGTGGTCGTCGCCGAGTACGACCCCGCCATCGACTTCTTCGTCCGCGTGCTGGGCTTCGAGCTGGTCGAGGACGCGCCGTCGTTGACGAACGACGGGCGACCGAAGCGCTGGGTCGTCGTCCGGCCCCCCGGCGCCGAGACCGGCATCCTGCTCGCCCGGGCCGACGGCCCCGACCAGGCCCGCGCCATCGGCCACCAGGTCGCCGAGCGGGTCGGCTTCTTCCTTCGCGTCGACGACTTCGACGCCACGTACGAACGGATGGTGAGCGCCGGCGTGCAGTTCCTCGGCTCGCCGCGTGCCGAACCGTACGGCCGCGTCGTGGTGTTCCGCGACCTCATGGGCAACCGCTGGGACCTGCTCGGACCCCCGTGAAGAGGGTTGGTCAGGCGCCCCGGCCGGCTCCGTTACCCGACCGGATCGCCGCCCACAGGTCGCCGGGTTCCGCTGCGTCACCGATGACGTGCACCTCCGGTGGCCGAGGCCACGGCGCAGGTCGTAGCGCGAGGGGTGCCGGCTCCTTGTCCACCACCACGACCAGATCGGCCTCGGGCCACGGCGTCTCGGATTCGACCCTGGTCGACAACCGGAACGAGCCGGATGCGCGGTGGAGCCGTTCCATCGCCGGCACCATCACCAGCTCGCGAGCGATGCGAGGCCCGAACACGGAGTGCGGCGTCACCACCGTGACGTCGATCCCCCAGTCGAGCAGCTTCTCCGACACGCCCACGGCCTCGTACGCCCCGAAGCGATCGACAACCAGGGCGGTGCGAACCCCGGGCGGAGGCTCGTCCAGCCCCGCGATGTCGACGCTCGACCACTGACCGGTTGTCACGAGCGAGCGGGCACCGGTGGCGACGATGACCACGTCCGGCGCCAGCGAGGCCGCCATTGCGGCGTCGACTCGAGTGTCGAGGCGCACCTCCACGCCGGCGCGGTCGAGCTCGACCACCAACCAGTCGATGATGTCGCCGATCGGCTCCCGATGCGGGAAGCGGCGCGAGAACCGGATGTTGCCACCGAGGTCTGACGCCGCTTCGCACAACACCACTCGATGACCGCGAAGGGCGGCGACGCGGGCGGCCTCGAGACCGGCGGGTCCGCCGCCGATGACCAGCACCGTTCGAGGGGTCACCACCGCGTCGTAGGCGCCCTCTCGCTCGCGCTCGAAGCCGACGTCGGCGTTCACCGCACAGGCAAGGCGACCGAGCGCCAGCCCGCCCACGCAGCCTTGGTTGCAAGCGATGCAGGGGCGCACCTGGTCGGCGCGACCTTCCACGGTCTTGCGCACGATCTCCGGGTCGGCGATGTGGGCTCGGGTCATCCCGACCAGATCGGCCAGCCCGCTGGCGATGACGGCGTCCGCCTCGGCCAGCGTGCGGAAGCGACCGGTGACGAGCGTGGGCACGTGGGCGAGCTTGGTGATCACCTCGCTCGTCGCCAGCTCGTAGCCGGCGGGCTCGTGCATGGCCCCGATGATCTTGTGGGGCATCCAGCAGCTCCCATAGGTGACGTTCACATAGTCGACGAGACCGGCCGCCTCGACCGCGCGCACGATCTCGGAACAGTCCTCAGCGTGGACGCCTTCATCCGTCGCGTCCGCACCCGTCCGCAGGCCCACGACGAAGTCCGGGCCAACGGCGGACCGCACCGCTCGCAGCACGTCGATCGTGAGGCGTGTCCGGTTCTCGAACGAGCCTCCGTACCGATCAGTGCGGGTGTTGGTGACCGGCGACTGGAACTGCTGCAGCAGGTAGCCGTGGGCGGCGTGCACCTCGACGCCGTCCAGCCCACCCTCGCGCACCCATCGCGACGCTCGGGCGAAGCAGTCGACGAGCTCGTCGATGTCGTCGAGCGTCATGGCATGGGCCAGCCAGCCATAGGCGGGGCTGCGCACCTCGCTCGCCGACCAGGGCACGACGCCCTCGTCCATGGGCTCCCCGTCGTGGCCCAAGTGACCGAGCTGCTGGACGACGCGCATGCCGGTGGGCCGGACGACCGCCATGAGCCGCCGGTAGTCGGCGACCGAGGACTCATCATGGATGCGCAGGGTGCCCCGATCCGTTCGATGGATCGACGCCGCCTCCAGGATCGACAGGCCGACTCCACCCCGCCCGCGCGCCAGGTGGTAGGCGACGAGGTCGTCGTTCACCCGGCCCCGTCCGATGTTCGTGCCGTGGGCCGTGCGAACGACCCGGTTGCGCACCACCAAGGAGTTGAGGGTGATCGGTGCCAGCACGTGGTCGAGGCTCATGCGAGCGTCGCCCTCGACGCACGTTCGATGCCGGGCCGAGCCATCGGTCGATGCTTAGCATTGCGGCCGCCGATGGGGCCAGGAGCGGCGCGATGGCGTCTGCAAACCATGAAGGGCCGCGGTCCGGGTAACCTATGGCTTCCCGGATCCCACCACACCGGCGAGATCCGTTCGTGAGAAGAGAAAAAGTTGACTACAGGTACCGTGAAGTTCTTCAACGCCGAGAAGGGCTTCGGCTTCATCTCGCGCGAGGGCGCCGACGACGTCTTCGTCCACTACTCGAACATCCAGGGTTCGGGCTACAAGTCCTTGGAGGAGGGGCAGAAGGTCGAGTTCGACGTTGCGCCCGGCCGCAAGGGCGAGGAAGCGCAGAACGTCAGGGTCGTCTGAGCTCCTGACCGATACCGGCACGGACCGCTGGCCGCGAGGTCGGCGGTCCGTGGCGCGTTCACGATGCGCGCCTTCGACAGTCGATCGATGCGATCAGTCGCGACGAGGAACGCCTCGCTCGAGGGGTTGCTCCTGATCAGCGCAGCAGCGCCGCCAGCCCCGACACGACAACGACACAGCCACCGACACCTAGCAACCGTCGCCACGGATTGACGCCGCGGACGACCTCGTCGACCGCCCACCAGGCCAGCGCGGCCAGCCCGATCCCGTCGACGACGGTGCGGCCAGTGGTGCCAGTCGGGACGACGAGACGCAAGGCCACGGTGGCGAGGAAGATCCCCAACGCCACGTTCGGGAACTGTGCGACGGTGATCCTGCCGGTGCGGCGATCGCGAAAGCACCAGTCGAACGGCGACCTGCCCTGCCCATCGCGCCCACTGGAGTCTCCCGGCGTCGTCGGCTCCGGGTCACGTGCCGAGTCATCCACGCCGGCCAGTGTGGCGCGCCCGCCGGCCACGTTCGCGTTCCCCGTCACGCGATGCTGTGCGGCATGGCGGTCATCGAGACGATGACGTTCAGGCTGGCCGACGGCGCGGACATCCCCGCGTTCCTGGCCGCGGACAAGCGGTTGCAGTCCGAGTTCGCGTACCAGCAGCCCGGACTCGGGCGCCGTACGACCGCTCACGGGAACGGCGACCGGTCGGGCGAGTGGATCGTGATCGATCGGTGGCGCAACAGCGAGGACGCGGATGCCAGCTCGGCTCGATGGGATGACGACCCGGCGGCCCAGGCGTTCATGGCGTTCGTCGATCGGAGCACCGTGGACATCCGCCGCTACTCGGATCTCGACTGACGACTACTGCTGAACGAGGAAGAGCGGGATCCCCTCGGGATCACTGATCGAGGCGATCGTCGGACCGCCCGGAACATCGAACGGCTCGAACAGCAGGGTGCCACCGAGCTCGACAGCGAGCGCGAGGGACGCGCGGATGTCTCGGACCTGGACGTACAGCCGCACGCCGGGGGTGCCGCCCTCGCGGATGTGGCCTGCCGGCCCGGGTTCGGGACCGCCGAGGCCGGCGGCGACGTTCATGATCGGCCCGTCACCGATGTCCCAGTTGCACAAGGCCCGGTAGAAGGCCCGCTGGAGCTCGGGGTCACGCGCCTCGATCTCCCAGTGCACGAGGGGGCGGGCCCAGTCAGCGGTCATCGACCAAGGTTGGCAGGGACCGATGACGAGCGACCGTGGGCCTGACCTCGTCACGATTCGCGTTGCTCTGGCGACCAACTCCGTGACACGTTCGGGGTTGCGGACGGCGCGCCGGCGGGGAGTACGGTAGACGCCCGAGCCACGCGGACCGGGGCGCGAAGGGGGTATGGACATGGCCGCCAAGGTTGTTCACTTCGAGGTGCCGTTCGACGAAGGCGAACGCGCACTCGCATTCTATCGAGAGGTCTTCGACTGGGAGATCAGCTCCATGCCGGAGATGCAGTACAACCTGGTCTCGAC
>CAZTVJ010000090.1:0-2585 GCA_964616935.1 uncultured Acidimicrobiales bacterium
GCCGGCAGCGGCCCTGCTGGCCGCAACCACCACGTTCGTCGGCGCCTCGGCGCCTGGCTACCTGTCCGTCCACGCCGCTGGTACGCCGCGGCCGGCGACGTCCTCGGTGAACGCCGCGCTGGCCGGCGCCACGGTCGCCAACCACACGGTGATGCCGGTCGGCACTCGCGGCGTCGCCGTGTTCACCTCGTCGGGAGGCCACATCCTGGTGGACGTGGCCGGCTACTTCACCGGGTCGCCACAACCGTCGCTGCTGCCTCCGCCCATCAACGCGGTACCGCCGACCGGCATGACGTCGTGTCGCGCCGTCGCTCATCTCGGCGACTCGACCTCGGTCGGGCTCGTGTCGGCCACCGTGATCCCCGACCCAGCCGAGCGGATGGACGCGCAGTACGCACGGGTGGGGGTGGTCGATCGTCGCCTCGAGATCTCCGGCGCTCGTTCGATCGTCGAGACACTCCCCGGCCAGCTCAGCGCCTACGACGTCGCGGTCAACCTGCGGGCAGCCGGCTTCCGCGGCTGCTGGGTGCTTGCCCTCGGCACCACCGACACGGCCAACGTCGCCGCGGGCTCTCGGGTGGCGCGCTCGACGCGCATCGACAAGATGATGTCGGTGATCGGGAGCGATCCGGTGCTTTGGGTCAACGTCAAGACGCTCGTGACCAGCGGCGCGTGGTCGAATGCCACCATGGCGCTCTGGAACCAGGCGCTGGAGCAGGCCCGGCCGAGGTACCCGAGCATTCGGGTGTACGACTGGGCCGGCGTCGTGCAGGACGCGTGGTTCTCCTCGGACCAGGTGCACTACACGTCGACCGGCTACAAGGCTCGGGCTCGGATGATCGCCGATGCCGTGGCCGCCGCCTACCCGGCGTGAGCGCGGGCTGGCTTCAGGCCGGGGACCCGCCGGCGACGGCCTTCTGCATCGTGACGACCGCCAGCCCGGCGCCATCTCGGTGTTCGCGCACGATGCGATATCCGCGTCGCTCGTACAGGGCGATGTTGGCCGTGCTCTTGGCACCCGTGCCCAGCTCGAACAGATCGGCGTCAGCCGCGGTCGCCTGCTCGATGGCAGCAAGCAGTCGGCTGGCGATGCCGCGCCCCTCGAGGTCGGGCGCCGTCATCAGCCGGCCGATGTGGCTGACCCGGCCCACCCGTTGGGCGCGCACCGATCCGACGAGCCGGGGGCCGAGCCTGGCGCTGAGGAACACCCGCTGGGGATCACGGACCTCGCGCTCGAGCTCTTCGACGGTCTGCGTGAGCGATGGAAGGAACGGGTCCCCGTAGATCTGAGCGTCCCGCAGGAACGCCGCCCGTTGCAGGGTGAGCAGCTCGCCGACATCGACTGGCTGAAGGACGGCGATCCGGAGCTCCATGGAACGCGACATGTCGGCCACATGCTCGCGGACATCCGGCGAGACATCGCTCGATTGGTGCTCCCAACGTCTTCCGTTTAGCTTCCGCTCGATTCATCCGAGATGAGGAGGGTGCTGTGAGTGATTTCTTGGACAAGGCAAAGGATCTCGCCGGCGAGCATGGCGACAAGATCAAGGAAGGTGTCGACAAGGCCACCGACGTCGCCGACGAGAAGACCGGCGGCAAGCTCGGTGGCATCAACGACCAGATCGACAACGCGGCCGACTCGGCCATCGACAAGCTCGGCGGCGACAAGCAGTAGGCGTCTGGGCCGTTCTCGGCCGGAGCGGCGGGCGTCAGGCGCCCTCTCGATGATGGTGACGGCGCCGGCTTACCTTCGCTGCGTGACGGCGAACGCTCAGCTCTTCGTCTGCGCGTACTCGATGACGCGCTCCACGACGGCGCCGTCGACCTTGTGGAGGGCGCCGGCGTCGAAGGGCGGCTGAGGGTCGTACTCGATCATGAGCTGCATGGCCTTGGCGGCCACGTCGTCCACCAGCAGCTCGCACAGGCGCAGGGCCATGTCGATGCCTGAGGACACTCCGGCGGCAGTGATGATGCGCCGGTCAAGGTGCTCGACCACTCGCTGCGAGGTGGGCTCGGCGCCGAAGTCCCGCAGCATCTCGATGACCGACCAGTGCGTCGTGGCCGCCAGCCCGTCCAGAAGGCCGGCCGCACCCAACACGAGCGACCCGGTGCAGACCGATGTCGTGAAGCGAGTCGTCTCGTGAGCCGAACGAAGCCAGCCGAGGAGGGGCTCGTCGTCGAGCAGGTCTCGAGTGCCGACGCCACCGGGCACGACGATGACGTCGGGCCGCAGCACATCATCGAAGGTGGCATCGACGGTCATGCCGAGGAACCCGTTGTCCGTGCGAACCTCGCCTCGGCGATGGCCGACGAACGTGACCGTGGCGTCGGGCAGCCGTTGGAGGACCTCGTAAGGCCCGACGATGTCGAGCGCGGTCAAGCGATCGAAGAGCACGGCGGCGATCTGCATGGTGCGTCCTTTCAGCGAGCGCTCCGGGACCGGCCTCAACGGCTTCGTAGGTCGAGGCTGAGGGTAATCTCACCCTCCGGGTCCAGCTCGCCGGCTGCCGGCGGCGTTGGTTGCGGTGATGCTGAACGCGGAGTCGCCAGCGGTGCTGGGGCTGCCGGAGATGAGACCGGTGGAA
>CAZTVJ010000091.1:0-3270 GCA_964616935.1 uncultured Acidimicrobiales bacterium
ACCTGCCCACCATGCGCGACCCCGACCGCCTCGTCTACTTCCGCGAGGAGGTCGGCGGGCTGATCGTCGGTGGCTACGAGCGGGATCCGGCGGCGTGGGGTCTCGACGGCATCCCGCCCGACTTCAACAACCGCCTCCTCCCACCGGACTGGGACCGCTTCCTGCCCCTGACCGCCAACGCCGAGACGCTGGTGCCCGGCCTGGGTGACGCCGACGTGGTGCAGCTGATCAACGGCCCCGAGGCGTTCACGCCCGACGGCGAGTTCCTGCTCGGCGAGACGGAGGTGCGCGGCTTCTATGTGGCTGCAGGGTTCTGCGCGCACGGTATCGCCGGTGCGGGTGGCAACGGCAAGGTGATGGCGGAGTGGATCGTCGGTGGCGAACCCTCGGTCGACCTCTGGAAGATGGACGTGCGGCGCTTCGGTGCCGCCGAGCGCAGCCGCTCACGCGTGCTGGCGCGGGCCTCCGAGGTCTACGGCACCTACTACGACATCGTGTACCCGAACCACGAGCGCCAGGCTGGGCGCCCGCTGCGGGTGCCTGCCGCGTACGCCCGGCACCTCGAGCTGGACGCCGAGCTGGGCGAGAAGGCCGGCTGGGAGCGGGTGAACTGGTACCGATCGAACGAGGACCCGGCGTACGAGCACCTGCGGCCACGGGGATGGGCCGGTGAGCACTGGAGCACGGCCATCGTCACCGAGCACCTGGCGACCAGGGCTGCGGCCGGGCTGTACGACGAGTCGAGCTTCGCCAAGATCGAGGTCACGGGTCCGGGTGCCGCTGCCTTCCTGCAGCACCTCTGCGCCAACGACGTCGACAAGAAGGTGGGGGCCATCACCTATACGTCGATGCTGAACGGCCGGGGCGGCATCGAGTGCGACTTCACCGTCACCCGGCTCGGTCCCGAGCGCTTCTTCATCGTCACGGGGACCGCGTTCGGCCAGCACGACCTGTCCTGGCTGCGCCGCCACCAGCCTGACAGGTCTGACCGGTCCGGCCAGGGAGGCCAGAGCGGCCAGAGCGGCCAGAGCGGCCAGAGCGGCCAGAGCGTCGAGGTGCGTGACGTGACGAGCGCGTACGCCTGCCTCGGACTGTGGGGCCCGGCCGCTCGGGACATCCTCATGACGGTGTGCCCCGACGATCTGTCGTTCCGATACATGAACGCGCGCGAAATCACGGTGGCCGACGTGCCGTGCTGGGCACTGCGGGTCACCTACGTCGGTGAGCTGGGTTGGGAGCTGTACGCGCCGGCCGAGATGGGCCTGCGCCTGTGGGATGTGCTCGTGGCCGCCGGCCAGCCCCATGGCCTGGTGCCCGGGGGTTACCGGGCGATCGACTCGCTCCGGTTGGAAAAGGGGTACCGGGTCTGGTCGAGCGACATCACACCGGAGCGCGACCCGTTCGCCTGCGGTCTTGGGTTCGCGGTGAAGCTCAAAAAGCCCGGCGGCTTCCTCGGGCGGGAGGCGTTGCTGGCCATCGACGCCGATGGTCCGTCGCCGCGCCTGGCCTGCCTGGTGCTCGACGACCCCCGATCAGTCGCACTAGGGAACGAGCCGGTGCTGGCCGGCGATCGGGTCGTGGGCCGCGTCACCTCCGGCGGTCTCGGGTACAGCCTCGGCGTCAGCATCGCCTACGCGTGGCTGGCGGCCGAGCACACCGATCCGGGCAGCCGCCTTGCGGTCGAGGTGTTCGGTGACGTCATCGGGGCCGAGGTGCGGGCCGAACCGCTGTTCGATCCGGCCGGCGAGCGGGTGCGGGCCTGAGGGACCCCCACCCGCTCGCCGTCGGTCGCTACTGGTTGAGCAGGGGGTGGTCCGTGCCGATGGGCTGCCCGTGCTCGAGCGCGTCGAGCTCTCGCTCGATCTCCAGCAGCTCTTCCCTCGACCCCTGCACCTTGGGGCCCTTGAACCACTTCTTGGCCCAGGCCACCCACATGAGACCGAAGGCGGCGAAGGCGAGAACGATGAGGGGGCCGGTGAAGTTGAACGTCTCCCACGTGTTCCACGGGTAGAAGATCGGGCAGAAGAACAGGATCGTGATGAACGCGACCCAGACCACCGACGTCCAGCCGACCAGCTTGCTCCAGCGCCCGAGGTTCCACGGCCCCGGCACGAAGGTGTCGCTGCGCAGCCGCAGGAAGATGGGGATGATGTAGGCGATGTAGAGACCCACCACGCAGATGCCGGTGAGGGCGAAGAACGCCACTGGCACGTTGAGGTCGGTCTGGATGAGCGAGAGGGTGCCGACCAGCGCCGCAAGCCCGACACCGAGCCACACCGAGTTGGTGGGCGTGCGGGTCTTGGGGTTGATGCGGTGCCACGTCTTGCTCCCGGGGAGCGCACCGTCTCGGGAGAAGGCGTAGATCATGCGCGAGGTAGCCGTCACCGACATCATCCCGCAGAAGAACTGCCCGACGATGGAGATGAGGATCAGGAACTTGGCCAGCGCGCCGGTCACGGCCGCCGCGATGAGCGCCCCGCTGGCGATGATCCCCTGCGAGGCGATGTCGCTGTAGCTGCCTTCGGGGATGGCTTGGACGAGGGCGATGTTCAGCAGCAGCGCAGCGATGGCCGAGATGTAGATGGCCCGCACGATGGCCTTCGGTGCACTGACGCTGGCGCCTCTCGTCTCCTCGCTCACGTGGGCCGAGGCGTCGAAGCCGGTGATGGTGTACTGCGCCAGGAGCAGCCCGAGCATGCTCACGTACAAGGCGACCCAGGGGAAGCTCCAGCCCGTTCCGTTGTAGTAGTCGAACATGATGCTGAGGCCCGAGCGGTCGTCACCGGCGAAGGCGAACAGGGATACCACGATGACGGCGACACCGCCGACGTGCCACCACACGCTGACGTCGCCCAGGATCCTCACCAGGTTCACGCCGAACGTGTTGAGGAGGCCATGGACAGCAAGGACGATGAGGTAGATGAGGAAGATCCACCGCGCGGTCGGCACGAAGTCGGTGTTGTAGAGGCTGATGAAGAAGGCGATGAAGGCCGAGAGGGCATAGTCGACGCTGGCGATGACGCCGATCAGGCCGAGCAGGTTGAACCAGCCCGTGAACCAGCTCCACACCGGGCCGTTGCGCTTGGCCAGCTTGGCCGACCAGTAGTAGAGCCCACCGGCGGTTGGCATCGCCGAGCAGATCTCGGCCATGGCCATGCCGACCAGCAGCACGAAGAACCCGACGATGATCCACCCGAGGAAGATCATCCTCGGGCCGCCCGCGTTCATCCCGAGCCAGAAGCTGGTCATGCCACCAGCGAGGATCGAGAT
>CAZTVJ010000092.1:0-9736 GCA_964616935.1 uncultured Acidimicrobiales bacterium
AGATCATCGGCGGTGGTGATCGCAAGGGTTACCAGCAGGACTGGCACAACGGGCGTGAGGCGCTGGTGGAGGGACGGGCCGACGTCGAGCAGGGTGCCGACATGGTGATGGTGAAGCCGGCGCTCGCCTATCTGGACGTGATCGCGAGGGTGCGGGCCGCGGTCGACGTCCCCGTTGCCGCGTATCACGTCTCGGGGGAGTACTCGATGGTCAAGGCGGCCGCGGCCAACGGCTGGATCGACGGCGACGCCGTGGCCCTCGAGCACCTCACGGCGGTCAAGCGGGCCGGAGCGGACATCATCCTCACCTACTTCGCTCGGGAGATGGCCGAGGCGATGCAGTGACGGCCGCCCCCGCCGGCCTTCCCCTCTGCGATCCCGACGGCTGCGCGGCCAATGGCTGCGACCCGGTCGTGTGCCAGGGCGTCAGCCTCACGAACGACGTGCTGTTCGAGCGCGCCCGGCGCGTGATCCCGGGCGGGGTCAACTCGCCTGTGCGCTCGTTCGGCTCGGTGGGGGGCACCCCGTACTTCGTCGCTCGGGGCGCAGGTCCGTACGTGTGGGACGTCGAGGGCACCCGGTACATCGACCTGGTGCAGAGCTATGGCGCCATCATCGCCGGGCACGCCCACCCCCGCATCGTCGAAGCCGTGCAGCGGGCTGCGGCCGACGGCACCAGCTTCGGGGCACCCACACCGCGCGAGGTGAAGCTGGCCGAGGAGATCTGTGCCCGCGTGCCGAGCTGCGACCAGGTGCGCCTGGTGAACTCGGGCACGGAGGCGACCATGACGGCCGTCCGTGTCGCGCGGGGCTTCACCGGCCGGCCCAAGGTCGTGAAGTTCGCGGGCAACTACCACGGCCACGGCGACGCCTTGCTGGCTGCGGGTGGCAGCGGCGTGGCCACGCTCGGCCTCAGCGGTTCGGCCGGCGTCCCGGCGCAGGCGGTCAGCCAGACCGTGGTGGCGCCGTACAACCGCGTACCCGAGGTTGGTGACGACGTCGCCTGCGTGATCGTGGAACCCGTCGCCGCCAACATGGGCCTCGTCGCGCCGGCGCCCGGCTTCCTGGAAGGGCTGCGAGCGGCGTGCGACGCGGCCGGCGCGCTGCTGATCTTCGACGAGGTCATCACGGGCTTCCGGCTGGAGCGCGGCGGGGCGCAGGCCGCGTACGGCGTCCGTCCGGACATCACCTGCTTCGGCAAGGTGATCGGCGGTGGGCTCCCCATCGGCGCCTTCGGTGGCCGGGCCGACGTGATGGGCGTGCTCGCGCCGCTCGGGCCCGTCTACCAGGCGGGCACGCTGTCCGGGAACCCGCTGGCGACGGCCGCCGGGCTGGCGGCGCTCGAGCTGCTCGACGACGGGGCCTACGAGGCCCTCGCGGCGACGGCGGCCCGGCTGGGTGCGGGGCTGCAGGCCGCCATCGCCGACGCTGGCCTACCGATCGTCGTACCGGTCATCGGCCCCTTGCTCGGCCTGCACTTCGGCATCACCGCGGCCGTCGACTACGACACGGCCAAGACCACCGACGAGGTGCTGTTCGCCGCCTTCTTCCACGCGATGCTGCGCCGTGGCGTCGCGCTGGCCCCCGGGCCGTACGAGATCGCGTTCCCCGGCCTCGCCCACACCGACGATGTGCTCGACGAGATCATCGGCGTGGCCACCGCCGCCGCCCTCGACGTCGCGAAGCGCGCCACCTGAGCTACGGGAGCGCGCCGAGGGAAGCGCCAGCGACGAGGCGCACGCGGCGCGAGGAGGAAGCGCAGCGGACGACGAGCCCGCCATCAATCCGGAAGCGCCAGCGACGAGGCGCATCGAGGCTCGGGCGAAGCGAAGCGGCGCCCATGCCGAGCCAAGCAGTTCAGTTGTCCGGGGCGAGCCGGACCACGGCGGCGGCGGCCTTGTAGGCCAGCTCGGCGGGGCCGAGCTCGTCGGGCCGCAGCAGGTTGGCCATGATGCGCAGCACCCACTCCATCAGCGTGCGGCTCTGCATGCCCACCCGGGTGAGCTCACGCATGAGCGCCGGCCGGCCGATGACGTGGGCGAAGAGGCGAGCCACCTTGAAGTACTGCCCGTACTCGGTGTCGAGTCGCTTCTCGTACTGCTGCAGGACGAACGGGTCCTGCTCGGCGATGGCCTCGTGCAGGACCTCGGCGGCGATGCGACCGGTCTCGTAGGCATAGTCGATGCCTTCGCCGTTGAACGGGTTGACGGTACCGGCGGCATCACCGACCACCAGGTGCGTCGGGCCCGCCTTCGGGCCGACCGAGCCGCCCATCGGGAGGCGGCCGCTCGTGGGCCGGCCTTGCGGGAAATCGGGATCGAGCTGCCAGTAGTCGGGTGCCGTGGCCACGTACTCCCGAAGGAGGTTCGTGGTGTTCACGCCCTTGAAGTCGCGGAAGGTCGACAGCAGCCCTACACCGATGTTCACCGTCCCGTCGCCGACCGGGAAGTTCCAGCCGTAGCCGGGCATCGGATGCCCGTTGCGGTCCTTCACGTCGAGGCACGACTCGATCCATGGCTCTGCGGTGAGCGGGCTCTCCCAGTAACCCCGGATGGCGGTGCCGTACGGCCACTCCTTCTCCCTCGAGGTGCCAAGGGCGCGTCCGAACCGGGAGTTGGCGCCGTCGGCCACGACGACGTAGCGCGCCCGCACCTCCTCGCTGCCGGCACCGTCCTTGCGCGCCACGACGGCGCCCCGTACGAAACCCCGCTCGATCATCGGTGTCAGGGCCTCTGCGCCCTGCCACAGAGTGGCGCCTGCCTTCACGGCGTTGTCGGCCACCAGCTGGTCCAGCTCTCGCCGCCTCACGACGTAGCCGTAGGAGGGGTAGACGGGATGCGACGGCCACTCCAGCTCGAGCACCTTGCCGTGGGCAGTGGCCCGAAGGCCGCCGAACCGGTGGAACTGCTTCAGCTGGTCGGCCACGCCCATGTCCATGAGCTGGCGGACCGCGCGTGGTGTGAGCCCGTCACCGCACGTCTTTTCGCGCGGGAACGTCTTCTTCTCCAGCACGAGGACGTCATGACCCTGTTGGGCGAGCCAGTAGCCGGTCGCGGCACCGGCGGGCCCGCCGCCGACGACGAGCACCTCGAAGCGACGGGTCATCGGGGCGCCCCGCTCGGGCCAAGGGGTCGGCCATGGGGTCGGTCAACCCGGCGCAGCCGCGAAGTGGTCATCAGCACAGCCTGCCTGAGCGGGGCACGTTCACCGCGGTCGGAGGCACGTGCCAAGGATCACCCGGCCGCCTCGGCCTCCAGGAATCCGGGCGCGTCCTCGGCGCACCACTGCAGGAACTCCTCGCCCGTCTCGTCGCCCCCGCCCAGGGTGTACCGCTCGTGGCAGATCACGGCGACCAGCTCTGCCTCCGACAGGGTGGTGCCGAACGCCGGCATCGGGCTGCCGTTGCGGGCGAGGCCGATGCGGGCCCCACCCGGCCGGTTGGGGTCGCCGTAGGGCTGACCGGCGAAGGGCTGGCTGCCGCTGGCCACGAACGCGACCTGATCCTCTAACGAGGGGAAGGTGGCCAGCACCGAACCGTCGACGAACGGGTAGCCGACGCCGCCGCCGCCCTCCGCGCCGTGGCAGCTGGAGCACTGGCTGTAGATCTCCTCGCCCGTCGCGAGCGGGCCGACGAGCTCTTTGTCCACCGGCCGCATGGCTTGCGCGTACATGAGAGCCCAGAGTGGCAGCAGGGCCAGGACGGGCATGGCCCAGATGGGGATGCGACGTCGTTGCTTGGCCGCCGCGACGTACGGCGGATCGGGTCGTACGGGCGGGGGGGCCGCAGGCACCGGCGCCGCGGGGCGAGCTGCAGGAACCGGTGTGGACGGCACGCTGATGGCTGGCGTGGTCGCTGAGGCCTCCGACGAACCGGACGCGGCGGCCGACTCGGCGGAGGCACCGCCCTCGGTGGGCAGGCCCAGGGCCTCTCGACGTTCGCGCGAGCGCTTGAGCAAGTGCTCGGGGATCTCGGTCACGAACGTCCTTTCGTCGACAGCGCGCCAGCCAGGTCGGGCGACAGACTAGAGCAGCCCGCGGGCGCCTTCTGCAACCCTGGCCTGTGACGGGTGGCCCCCGACGACCACCTCCTGGGAACCTCGGACGGAGGCCACGCCCCGGCCGGCCGCCATGGCGTGTGACTCGTGGCCCTGACGTGCAAAGGGGTGGGGTGTCGCGTGGTAGACACGCCGTCGAAGGTCCAAGCCGAAGAACGACCCTGAGTGGCTGAGGAGCCGACGCCAGTGGCTAGTGTTGTGAGCGGATTCACGAGGAAGGACGCCCGGGCTTGAGCACGCCGATCTTCGCCGCCTACTACATCCCCGGGCTCAACGTCGCCTTCCTGTTCTCGCTCTTCCTCACCGTCGCTCTCACCGTTGCGGCCATCGCCTACGGCAAGCGGCGCCCGGTCGGCAAGCCCCTCACCTGGGTCGAGGCCATGCTCGGGTCGCTCTACGGCTTCGTCATCTTCTTCCTGGCCTATGGCGTCGTGCCCCACCAATGGCTCACCCACGCCGACAACGAGCTGAACTGGCGGCGGGACAAGCTGCTGACCGGCCCGGTCATCGGCGACAGGGGACTGTTTGAGTTGATCCCGTTCGACATCACCTACGAAGCCATACGCGACCTGGTCGTGGTGACCATCTACGCCGTGTTCCTGGGCGTGAACATCTGGATCTGGGTGTGGTGGCAGAACCGCGGCAAGAAGAAGGTCGCGGTGGCGGAGATCGCGTCGTCCAGCTACGGCCGCCCCCTGGTCAGGAAGAGCTGACTCCGATGGCCCGCACCGACGCGAACCCGCCGATGCCGGAGTGGTCCGACCAGTACGAGCTGGTCGAGGTCGACGCCGACTACCTGGCCAAGGCAGTGAAGCCCAAGCAGTTCATCCACATCGACCAGGCCGAATGCATCATGTGCGAGGGCTGCGTCGACATCTGTCCGTGGAAGTGCATCCACATGGTGCGCCCGGACGCCATCGCCGACGCGGTCAACACCGAGCTTCCCGGCGAGGATCCTGCCGACAAGGTCATCTTCATCATCGACGACGACGTGTGCACCCGCTGCGCGCTCTGCGTCGATCGCTGCCCCACCGGCGTCATCATCCTCGGCAAGGTCGGTGCGGCCGGCCGGGGTGGCGATCGGCATGAGCGCACCAACAACCATGGCTACGCCTACGGCATGCGGTTCTAGGTCCGAGGAGCGAACGAGTGGCCAAGACCATCGACGACCAGCCGAAGCCCACCGCCAAGGAGCGGGCGAACAAGCTCGTCGACTCCGTCCAGGGGTCCCAGGCCTGGAGCTCCATCTTCCGGCCCGGCTCGATCTTCCGGAAGGGCTACACCGACAGCCCCCGCAACCGCTCCTACGTCATCATGAACTCGGTGCTCTACCACCTGCACCCGGTCAAGGTGAAGCGGCACGCGGTGAAGGTCAGCTACACGCTGTGCCTCGGCGGTCTCAGCTTCTTCCTCTTCATCCTGCTGACGGTCACGGGCATCTTCCTCATGTTCTTCTACCGCCCGACGACGGCCCAGGCATGGAACGACATCTACACCCTGCAGACGTCGGTCACCTTCGGCCTGCTCGTACGAAACATGCACCGATGGGCGGCCCACCTCATGGTGCTCACGGTGTTCCTCCACATGGCCCGGGTCTTCTACCACGGTGCCTACAAGCCACCGCGGGAGTTCAACTGGGTGATCGGCGTCATCCTGCTCACGCTCACCCTGTTGCTGTCGTTCACCGGCTACCTGCTGCCGTGGGACCAGCTGGCGCTGTGGGCCGTTGCCGTCGGCACGAACATGATGGGGTACACACCCGTGTTCGGCCCCGAGGTGCGCTTCGTGCTCCTCGGTGGCGTCGAGATCGGGGCGGAGACGCTGTTGCGCTGGTACGTGCTGCACGTGCTCATGCTCCCCTTCGTGATCGTCATCTTCATGGCGGTCCACTTCTGGCGTGTCCGCAAGGACGGCGGGATCTCGGGGCCCCTCTGATGGCTGAGCTGATGGCGGGCTCGTCGCTGGCGCTTCCGTCGGCGCGTCTGACGGCGGGCTCGTCGGTGGCGCTTCCCTCGGCGCGGTGCCGTGGTCTCCATCCGCGTCTCGTGCCCGGTACGAAGAGAAGGGTGATCGTCCATGACTGAGATCCCCGAACACCTGCGCAAGCGGGCCGAGGAGGCCCGCGCCAAGGCCGCTGCGGCCAAGGGCGAGGCCGGGGCTGCCGCGCCGGTGGTCGATGAGGCCGGCGCCGCAGCGGCGCCTGCCATCGAGCAGCCACCGACGTCGGAAGCGGCGTCGAAGATCCCGGCGCACCTGCTCGAGCGCAGCAGGGCGGCCAAGGCCAAGGCGGCCGGCGGCGACGAGGCGGCCTCGTCAGGCGGCGGTGGCGTGGCTGTTGCCGAGCGTCCGGCCACGGGGCTCGTCACCGCGACGGCCGCGGCGAGCGGTCTCCCTGTCGGTACCGGGCCGGGTGGTCATACGCAGCGATTGCTCACGGTCGTCAAGGCCGGTTCCATCCAGGACGTCAAGGCCACACCCATCGACAAGGTGCACACCTGGCCCCACCTCCTGGCCGCCGAGTTCGTGGCCGCGCTGGCCATGACGGCGTTCACCCTCGTCTTTTCGATCTTCGTGAACGCCCCGCTGCTGCAGCTCGCGAACCCCAACCGCACGCCGAACCCGTCGAAGGCCCCCTGGTACTTCCTCGGCCTGCAAGAGCTGCTCACCATGTTCCACCCGATGGTGGCCGGCGTCACCATCCCCGGCATGGGGCTGTTCCTGCTCATGCTGGCCCCCTACATCGACCGCAACCCCAGCAACAAGCCGGAGGATCGGAAGTTCGCCATCTCGCTCTTCACGATCTTCCTCATGTTCTGGGCCGTGCTCGTGATCATCGGATCGTTCTTCCGTGGTCCCGGCTTCAACTTCGTCTTCCCATGGAAAGACGGACTGTTCTTCGAGCTGTGAGGTGACCAGATGAGTGCATCGGCAATCATCGCCATCGCCATCATCGTGGTGGTCCTGCTGGCGGCGATCCTGTTCGTGACGAGCGTGCGTCGCCGCGATACGCGGCGGGCGGAGGGCGTCTTGTCGCGCGAGACGCGCGCGGCGGACAAGGGCAAGAGCGGGCCGGAGGCTCTCACGGGCAAGGCCTACGAGCAGGCCGCCATGGCGCCGGCGGTGCCCTCGAACGAGCTCGTGCCCGTCGGCGCGGCCTCGCTGCCGGTGCCGTTCGTGCCACCCGACCCCGAGCAGCTCGGCGTCACCCGCCGCCAGTTCCTGAACCGCGGCCAGGTCGTGCTCATGGGCCTCGGCATCACCGGCTTCGGCGCGGCGTGCATCGCCTTCCTGTGGCCGAAGCTGGGAGGCGGCTTCGGCTCGAAGATCACCGTCGGCAAGGTCAACGAGGTGCTCGGCCTCATCCGCTCGAACGACAACTTCTACTACCTGCCCGAGGGCCGGGCGTGGCTCACCGAGTACCCGGCCGAGTCCCTCCCCAAGGCCGAGAAGGTGTACTCCCCGCCCGTGCTGGCCGGCATGCAGGCCGGCATCGTCGCGCTCTACCAGAAGTGCCCGCACCTCGGTTGCCGCGTACCTGACTGCAAGTCGTCGCAGTGGTTCGAGTGCCCGTGCCACGGCTCGCAGTACAACCGGGCGGGCGAGAAGAAGTTCGGCCCGGCTCCCCGGGGGATGGACCGCTTCGGCGTCACCATCGTGAGCGGGAACGTCGTCATCGACACGGCCACGGTCATTCCCGGCCCACCGATCGGCACCAACACCACCGGCCAGGAGGCCGAAGGTCCGCATTGCATCACCGGTGGAGAGGGAGGCCACTCCGGATGATCTTCGCTACCGCCGCCACCACGGTCGGTGTGATCGTCGCCGTCATCCTCATCGTTGGATGGCTCGTGTACCTGTTGTGGAACCTCCGCCACGCCCGTGCCGAAGTCGGCGCCGAGATCGAACTGGCGCCGAACCGAAAGGCTTACCTGTCCGACGAGGAGCTCGAGGGTCCAAAGCTCGAGCGCATGCAGCTGTTCGGGGTGGCGCTGCTCGTCGTCATCGGTGTCGGCCTCCCGCTCTACTGGATCGCCGAGCCCGGGCGCCAGGCGGGCGCCATCGAGGGCTTCAACAAGCGGTTCGCCTCCTGGGGGTCGAACGACTTCGCCGTCACCGCCGAGGGTGGCTTCAACTGCGCCGGCTGCCATGGCGGCATGGCAGCCACGGGGGGAGCTGCGCCGTACACGATCACTGACCCGAACACCGGACAGGTCACCGCGGTCAACTGGCTGGCGCCCGCCCTCAACACGGTGCTCTACAGGTTCTCCGTGGAGGAGGTCCGCTACATCCTCGACTACGGGCGCCCCTTCTCGCCGATGTCACCCTGGGGCCTCGTCGGTGGCGGGCCGATGAACGACCAGCAGATCGACAACATCATCGAGTACCTGAAGAGCATCCAGGTGCCCATGGTGGGTTGCGCCGAGGGCGAGATCATCTGCGCCGAGGGCACGCTTCCCGCCGGCGACCCCGCGGCGGCAACGCCGACACCGTGGACGCAGGACGAGGTGCAGCGCGCCGCTGAGAAGGCGGTCGCCGATGGCAAGTACGCGACGCTCGGCGAGGCCTTGTTCAACCTGGAGCTCGGCAGCGGATCCTTCTCCTGCGCCCGCTGCCACACGTCCGGTTGGTCCTTCGCCAACCCCAAGCAGTCCGGCGCCGGGGCCTTCGGTCCCAACCTCACCGGTGGGTCCACGGTCCGCCAGTTCCCCAACGCTGCCGACCACGTGCAGTTCATCGAGGCTGGCTCGCAGCAGGGCAAGAAGTACGGCCAGCAGGGTCAGGGGTCGGGGCGCATGCCCGGCTTCGGTCAGGTGCTCACCGACGAGCAGATCGCGGCGATCGTCGACTACGAGCGAGGTCTGTGATGTCACTGGTCACGATGCTCGCGTTCGGCTGGGCCCCGGAGATCCGGGGCATCCTCTTCGTCCTCATCGCCGTCGTGTCGCTCTGCGGGAGCACCTATCTGCTCCTCGCCACCAACCTCGGTGCCCGGCTGGGGCTGCTCGTGGCGATGGCCGCTCTGTTCGGCTGGATCTTCCTGCTCGCCGCGGTCTGGTGGGCCTACGGCATCGGCCTCCAAGGGACGCTGCCGACGTGGGAGGGCCAGGAGATCGTCGTCGGCGACCTCACCAGCGCCGCCACCGACGTCGTGAGCGGCAACGCGGACCTGACGCAGTCGGGCTTCACCAAGCTGGCCGAGGACAACCCAGGATTCGGCCAGGCCGTTGCCTCGGCGGACGAGATCCTCACCCAGGAGTCCGACACGTTCACCAGCAACGCCGACTTCAAGGTCGCCGCCGTCTACGACAAGGACGGCGGCTCGTTCCCGAAGATCGGAGCGTTCGACTTCTTCGCCTTCTTCCATCGGCCGCACTACGCCGTCGTGGAGGTGCAGCCGGTCGTGCCGCAGGAGACCGAGCCCGGCCGCGCTCCGCCAGCACCGGTGATCGACGAGAGCCAGCCGCCGGTCTACGTGGTCATGCTGCGCAACCTCGGCACGCAGCGGCTGCCGGCCGCCCTCATCACGATGGGCGCGGGCATCTTGTTCGCCCTCACCCTCTACCTGTTGCACCGCAGGGAGAAGCGTCTCAACGAGCACATCGGCACGGAGCTCGAGCGCGTGCCGGCCGGGGTCCGATGCTCCCGCATCTCGCCCGCACCCTGCCATGAGCCAGTACCTTC
>CAZTVJ010000093.1:0-5630 GCA_964616935.1 uncultured Acidimicrobiales bacterium
CCATGCCGCCCATGTCCATGCCGCCCATGTCCATGCCGCCCATGGCGTTGGCGCGGAGCTCGGCCAGGGTCTGGTCGGGCGTTCGACCGCCGATGCCGTCGAGCCAGTCGTCGAGCACGAGGACGTGGTCGACGTCGTAGGCGAGCGGCTCGTCAGGGTCTTCGACGATGAGGGGGCCATAGAGACCACGGTCGAGCTGCAGTCCCATGTGCGGGTGGAACCAGTACGTGCCAGGGTCGGGCACGGTGAAGCGGTAGGTGAAGTGGTCGCCGGCGGCCACCGGTGCCTGCGTGAGGTCGTGGACGCCGTCCATGTCGTTGCGCAGGGCGATGCCGTGCCAATGGATCGTCGTCGGTTCGGGTAGTCGGTTGTCGAGCTCGACCTCCAGCATCTCCCCGGCGTTCAGTCGGATCTCCTTGCCAGGAACGCCCTCGAAGGCCCACGTCGATGCGTGAGTCCCCGCGAGATCGAGGTCGAACGGTGCGGCCCGCAAGGCTCGTTGCACCGTCTTCGCGCCGGATCCCTGGCGGATCTGCTCGGCATCGAAGACCGTCTGATCGTCGGCGGGGATCAGAGCTCTGCGCTCGTCTCGCGCGCACCCCGCAAGTCCGGCCAGCGCGAGGCCGCCCGAGATCGTGAGGAACCCGCGACGAGTGATGGCGACCACAGCTCAACCCTTTCGACCGGTGACTACAGAGCGTAGTAGTCACTCGAGCGTGATCGGGAGGCGGGCCAGGACCTTTGGTTGGGGGATGACCTGGGAGGCGCAGCGCCCTGACGTCAGCGCACCTCTGCACGGCCTTGGTCATGTCGATCGTCCACAGCGGCCGGTGGCGAGGAGAACACGAGCTGCGGTACGGGCCAACCCGCGCTGACCCGCTCGATGACCACCCAGTCCAAGGCGCAGTACATGAGCTGGGCCGGGGTGTTGTTCTCGTCTACGAAGGCAACGACCTGCTGATCCGGGAGGTCAGTGAGGATTCGCTGCAGCAAGCCGCGAGCGGCGTCCCTCCGCTCGCCGGCCGACGTGGGTCGGCTCCCGTGCGGCCCCAGGACGCCCAACGACAACAGCTCGGCGGCAGCACCATGGCGCCCGACTTGACGGTCCCGGCTGAGACGCAATGCGTCCCAACACGCCTGCGGGCGGGGCGGACTGGTGAGGAGGGCTCGCAGGAGCGCTCGCCAACGGCGCCGGACGGCCGTGCCCAGGAATCCGTCGGCGTCACGTGTGGCGACGACGAAACCGATCGGGTCGTCGCCGCTGTAGGCGAGGTATCCGAACACCAAGCCCTCCTCCGGGAGAACCCTGTAGTAGAAGCGCTCGAGGAACGCTCGCCCGAGTCCGACAGCGGGGCTCGTCGGCAGGAGCTCGCGATGGAGTGCCGCAAGCTGTTGCGCTGGGCACGGCGCGCCACCGCCGAACCCGACGAACGAGACTCCGGTCTGGTGACGCGTCATGAACAGCGCAGATCCTACATCGTGTAGGAGATCGTGATCAGCAGACCGCCCGTACGTAGGGGGTCGGGTTGACGGCCCGCCCGCCACCCGGATGCACCTCGAAGTGGAGGTGCACCGCGCCTCGCGCGTTGCCCGTATCGCCCATGTAGCCGATCACCGTGCCGGCGCTCACCGCCCCCGAGGCGGCGAAGCTGTCGAGGTGGGCGTAGTAGTAGGTGAACCCGTTCCCGCCGGTCAGCCAGACGGCGTTGCCGCCGAGGCGATTGTTCTTGGGCGCCGCGGTGCCAGCCACTGCCGCCACGATGGGAGTACCTCGAGCACCCATCATGTCGACGCCCTCGTGAGAACGCCCACCCGACCGCGGGGCTCCCCAGGTGTCACCGAACGCCGAGGCACCAGCCACCGGGCAGACCATCCCGCTGGTCGATGGTGCAGCAGGCGCCGCTGGCCGGGGTCGTGGGACCGCAGCACTTCGTCCACTCGAGGCACCCCCGCCAGGGCTTGGCCCGTTGGGTCGAGATGCAGGAGTCGCCGCCGCCTTCTTGGCCTCGGCGGCGGCCCGCGCTGTTGCTGCGGCTTGCTCCTTGCGGAGCTCCTCGGCGCGCTGTGCTTCCAGGATCCGTCGCACGGCAGCGTCGCCCTGGCGCTTGCTCTCTGCTTCCTGAAGCTTGATGATCTTCGCGTCGAGCGCCGCCCTGGCCTTGTCGAGGTTCGCCCGGATGCGCTCGGCCTTCTTCTGCGCGTTCCCGAGCTGATTGCTCTGGATGTCGAGATCCTCGCCCACTCGAGCGAACTCATCCACGGAGTCGTCCGATCCGAGCGCGTAGAGCTTCACGAACAGATCGGCCCGCACCTGCGCCGACGCATCCTCGCCCGTTGTCACCATCGTGAGCGACGAGAGGTCGCCCTGCGTGTACTGCCGCAGCGCTAGTTGCTGCAGGTCGGTCCGCAAGGTGACCAGGCGCGCTTCGGTGCTTGTCTTCGATGCGCTCACCGTCGCGAGCTCCTCCTCGACGCGGGCAAGCTCCGTCTCGACCGAGGCGAAGGCGACCGCCGCGGCGTTCGCCTGGTTGCGTGCCGTCGTGATCGCGCGTGCGGCTTGCTCGGCCGCTCGGCGATCCTGCTCGGCGGACTGCGCCGACGCGGGAACGGCCTGGAGCAGCGGGGCCGCGGCGAGGCCGATGATGGCCAGACGCCTCCACCTCGCAGGGGTTCCTGTTCGCCGCACGCCGTCGCTCTCCTCGCTGTTGTCACGTAACCGTAATAGACGACGCAACGTAGTAGTTCACGGCTGGATGATCCAGCCGGGCTCCCTGGGTGGCGCCGACCGGCCGGTCGGAGGTCCTCACCTAGGGTGGCTGACGGCATGGATGAACCCACTGGTGCCCCCTCGCCGGCAGGCGACGACGAGGCCCGGCTGCTCATCGCACTGCGGAGCGGGGACGAGCAGGCGTTCGCCGGTCTGGTCGACCGGTACCACAAGTCGATGGTGCGCGTCGCCCGGTCCTACGTGGCGACGAAGGAGGTGGCCGAGGACGTCGTGCAGGACGCCTGGCTCGGCATCATCCAGGGTCTCGATCGCTTCGAGGGCCGGTCGTCGCTCAGGACGTGGATGTTCCGCATCGTCATCAACAAGGCGACGACCCGGGGCGGGCGGGAGGCGCGCAGCGTCCCGTTCTCGTCGTTAGGACCCGACGAGCCGTCGGTCGACCCTGATCGGTTCCATCAGTCCGGGCGGTGGGCCGGTTGGTGGCTCTCGGAGGACGCCGTAGCGCTGGGACCCGACCGAGTCGCGCTGAGCCGTGAGACGCGGGCCATGATCGACGCGGTGATCGCCCCGCTCCCGGCCAACCAGCGCGTCGTCATCACGCTTCGGGACGTGCAGGGCTTCAGCGCCGAGGAGGCGTGCGAGGTGCTCGGCGTCACCGAGGTCAACCAGCGGGTGCTCCTGCACCGGGCGCGCACGAGGGTGCGCTCGGCGTTGGAGGCCTACGTCCACGGGGACGTGGGAGCGGCGCCGTGAGCGGCGTCCGTTGCATCGAGATGGTCGAGCTGGTCACCGAGTGGATGGAGGGTGCGCTCGACGACGAGACCCACGCTGACGTGGAGCAGCACCTTGTGGTCTGCCCGCCGTGCGGGGCCTACGTGAGCCAGATCCGCGCCGCCACGGCTGCGTTGCACGACGCCGATGCAGAGGGCGCCGACGTCGCGGTCCGCGACCAGCTGCTGCAGCACTTCCGCGCCCAGCGCCCCACGTGACGTCGGCTCAGGCGAGGCGAAGCCGGCGGACGATCCAGTTCGACTGTTCCTGGCGTTCCGACGCGAAGGCTGCGGTGTGGTCCGCCTCGGTGCTGGCCCCGCGACTGCCTGCGTGAGCCGCCGCACACGCCGCGACGAACGGGCCTGCGGCCAGGTAGGCCGTCGGCGCCAGCTCCGCAGCGTCGCCCGCCAGCCCGGCGCTCATCCCGCCGACCGTGGCGTCGCCGAGGGAGCCGGCCGCTAGATGTCCCAGGCGGACGACCTCGGGGAGCGCAACGACCTCGGCGAGCTGGTCCGCCCATGATGGCTCGCCGACGTCGCGGAGCACCTCGACGGCTACGTCGCGGCTGCGCCAGGCGCACCAGTTCGAAAGCTCTTGGGTGGCGCCGCTTGACCACGCATCCAAGCGCCGGATGAGCCGGCCTCGCTGAGCCACCAGCTTGCGGTGCGCGTCCTCCACGTCTCCGTCCAGCTCGATCTCCCACAGCTCCGCATTGAGCCAGTAGGCGAGGTCGTCGGCCCGGCAGGCATGGATGCCCTCGCGGCACGGGCGGATCGACCCGGCTTCGACCCACGGGCCAGGCTCCGCGCCGGTGGGGAGTGGCCATCGGCTCCCACTCAGCAGCGTCGCGCCTTGAGCGTCGAGGAACTTGAACGCAAGCATCGGCGGTCGACAGTAGCGGTGGACGCCGTCGTCTTCGTCGTGTCACGTTTCGCAGCGTCGCTGGACGGCAGGGTGGTGAGGTGCGCCGCGCGCGGCGCCAGGAGCCCCGACGAGGTGGCGTGGCCGACGACGAGATGACGTGCAGTGAGGTGCTCGAACTGCTGACCGAGTACCTGGAGGGCGCACTCTCAGCGGCGGAGCATGCCCGCGTCAACGACCACCTCGACGGGTGCGACCACTGCCGCCGCGACCTGGCGCAGCTCGAGGCTTCGATC
Organism: uncultured Acidimicrobiales bacterium; assembly: GCA_964616935.1. GTDB lineage: Bacteria > Actinomycetota > Acidimicrobiia > Acidimicrobiales > Ilumatobacteraceae > CAZTVJ01. The sequence goes on from CAZTVJ010000093.1 coordinate 4,657, forward strand.
AGCGCCACTGGTGCGCTACGTCAGGACGCGGTGCCCGACCACGTGCGGGAGTCCTTGGTGCGGGCGTTCCGGGGCTATCGGCGGATCGAGCGCCCCGAGGGGTGATGCGACCGCCGCTCGTGGCACCGGTTGTAACGCTTGACCGGCTATCGGGACGGCACAGCAACGCACGAGCGAGTTCGAGGAGGGACCCATGAGAGGGATCGACGGCAAGGTCGCCATCGTCACCGGCGGCAGCTCTGGCATCGGTCAGGCGATCGCCATCCGGCTGGCCGAGGACGGGGCCAACGTCGCCATCAACTACGTCGGCTACCCCGACGGCGCCGAGTCGACCAAAGACGCCATCGAGCGCGGCAAGGACGCGTGCACGTGCGCGATGCGCGATGCAGGCGTCCACCCGCTGCTCGTGGCGGCCGACGTGTCCCAGGAGGACCAGGTCGAGCAGATGTTCAAGGACGTCATCGCGGAGTACGGCCACGTCGACTTCCTGGTGAACAACGCCGGCATCCAGTTCGCGGCGGACACCCATGAGCTGCCGGTCGACGGCTTCGACAAGGTGGTGGCGGTCAACCTGCGCGGCGCCTTCTTGTGCGCGCGGCAAACGCTGAAGCACCTGATCGACGAGGACCGGCCTGGGGCCATCGTGAACGTGTCGAGCGTCCACCAGGAGATCCCCAAGCCTCGCTTTCTGCCCTACTCGGTGAGCAAGGGCGGCATGCAGAACCTGACCCGCACGCTGGCCCTCGAGTACGCCGGCCGCGGCATCCGCGTCAACGCCATCGCCCCCGGTGCCACCATCACGCCCATCAACCGCTCGTGGGTCGACGACCCCGAGAAGCGGGTGATGGTCGAGTCGCACATCCCCATGGCTCGGGCCGGCGAGTCGTGGGAGATGGCCGCGGCGGCCTCGTTCCTGCTGTCCGACGAGGCGGCCTACATCACCGGCCAGACCCTGTTCGTGGACGGTGGGCTCA
>CAZTVJ010000094.1:0-1869 GCA_964616935.1 uncultured Acidimicrobiales bacterium
GGATGGTGATGCCCGGCGTGTCCAGCGGCACGATCACCTCGGAGATGCCGGCGTGGGGTGGCCCGTCCTTCGACGTGCGACAGATCAGGTAGCAGTAGTCCGCCGTCTCGCCGAAGCTGGTCCAGATCTTCTGGCCGTTGATGACGAACTCGTCGCCGTCGCGGTCGGCCCGGGTGGTGAGCGACGCCAGGTCGGAGCCGGCGTCCGGCTCGCTCATGCCGATGCACCAGCCGGTGTCACCGGCCAGGATGCCGGGCAGGAACCGTCGCTTCTGCTCCTCGGTGCCGTAGGCGATGAGCGTCGGGCCCATCTGGCGGTCGGCGAACCACGCCGCCGCGATCGGTGCGCCCTTCTCGATGAGGGTCTCGGTGACGACGAAGCGCTCGATCGCGCTGCGCCCGCCACCGCCGTCGGCGGTGGGCCACGTCATGCCGATCCAGCGGCGCTGGCCCAGCTCCTTCGCGAACTCCCGGGAGTACCCGTTGATCCAGGCGTCGTCGTGCACGCCGTAGGTGGCGACCGCCTTGTCGGCCACCTCCTCGGCCTCGGCGCGCAGGGCCCGCAGCTCGGATGACCACTCGAACTCCATGGGCCGCAGGCTAGGTGAGCGCGTCCGCCAGGGCCTGCTCCCGGACATCTGGATCACGTGCGCGACCCCCGAGAGGCGCACTGGTCGCGGCGCTAGGGTGATGCTCAGCCAAAGGGGGTCGGTGTGGGTCGTCGCAGAACCTGGATGATCGTCCTCGGGATCATCGGCATCGTGGTCAGCGTGCCGTTGCTCATCAGCGGCATCGCGATCGCCGCGCTCTTCGGACCCGACGGCAGCCTTGCGAGCGGCGGCGAGCGGATCGAGACGCCGACGCGCGCGCTGGTGTCGGCCGTCGCCGAGATCAGCGGTGACACACCGGTCGACCGAGACCTGTTCGGGGTCCGCCTCGAGCTGAAGCTGCGTTCGGCCGAGGAGGGTGCCCTCTTCGTCGGCATCGGGCCGGCGGCCGACGTCACCCGCTACCTCGAGGGGGTCAACGTCGAGCGGATCGACGAGGTCGACTTCGCGCCGTTCCGCTACCGCAAGTCCGAGCTGGCCGGCACACGCACGCCCACCCCACCGGGCGCGGAGACGTTCTGGGTCGCCCGATCCGAGGGCACCGGCGTGCAGACGATCAGCTGGCGCGTCCGCACCGGCACCTACCAGGTCGTCGTCATGAACGCCGACGCATCGGCCGGGGTGGACGTCACCGGCTCGATCGGCATCAAGATCCCGTGGATCTTCTGGCTCGCGATCGGGTTGCTCGTCGTCGGTGGCCTCTTGCTCGTCGGTGGCATCCTCTTCGTCGTGTTCGGCGCGAAGCGCCGGCCACTGCCTCCCGGCCAGCAGCCGCCCTACGGGGGCACCCCGGTCGGCGTGACCTACCCGGCCGGTCCGCCGCCCTACGCTCAGCCGGTGCCCGCAGGGTTGCCGCCGCTGCCGCCCCTGCCGACGGGCCTCGCTCCCGGTTCTCCGCTGCCCCCGCCACCGCCGCCCGGCTGATCGGGCTCGCGGGGCCGACGGGCCCGCGCTCGTGTCAGAGGCGGTCGACGATGGCGGCGGCGAACTCGGAGGTCTTCACCTCGGTGGCGCCCTCCATGAGGCGAGCGAAGTCGTACGTGACGATCTTGTCGGCGATGGTGGCTTCCATCGCGGCCACGATGGCGTCGGCCGAGTCCTGCCAGCCGAGGTGCTCGAACATCAGCACGCCCGACAGCAGGACCGAACCGGGATTGACCTTGTCCTGGCCGGCGTACTTCGGCGCGGTGCCGTGGGTGGCCTCGAAGATGCCGTGGCCGGTGACGTAATTGATGTTGGCGCCGGGCGCGATGCCGATGCCG
>CAZTVJ010000095.1:0-3596 GCA_964616935.1 uncultured Acidimicrobiales bacterium
GACGTCGAGGAGGGCCATACCCGGGCCGTCGGTGTGTGCTACCTCACGGCCGAGGTCGACACGCGAACAAGCCTTGCGGACCTCCGCGTCCGCATCACGATGACGACGAACGTCGCATCGAGCGAACGGGTGACCTGCGACGTCGAGGGTGCCGACGAGGTGTGCGCAGCGTTGCGGAGCTGGATGGCGTCGTTGACCACGACGCCCTAGGGGGTGCGCCGTGCCTGGCCCCGGCCACTTGGTTGTGATGGCATGTCCTAGATGTCGGGGACTCACGCGTCGTACAGGGTGATGGTCGTCGACGCTACGAGGGGCACCCTGGACCGCGAGGCCCCGCGCCGCCTCGTCTCGCTGGTGCCCACCACCTCGGACGAGCGCCGGGCGGCGGTGGTGCGCTGCTACGAAGAGCACTACCCCGGCCTGCTTCGACTCGGGTGCCTGCTGGTCGGCCAGCGCCAGACCAGCGAGGACCTGGTCCACGAGGCCTTCACCCGCCTCTACGCCGACACGGAGCGACTTGCCGACCCGTCCAAGGCCCTCGCCTACCTGCGGGCGACCGTCGTCAACCTCGCCCGAGGACGCCACCGACGCACCCTCGTCGCCTTGAAGCACGAGCCCGCACCGCCGAGGCCAGCGCCCTCAGCCGAGGATGCCGCCCTTGGCGGGATCCATCGTGGCGCCATCGTCGCGGCGCTCCACCACCTGCCCGATCGCCAGCGTGAGTGCCTGGTGCTGCGGCACTACCTCCGCATGACCGAGGGCGAGATCGCCGCCGTGCTCGGTATCTCGGTCGGGTCCGTCCGCACGCACAACCGCCGCGGCCTCGCGACCCTCGAGCGCCACCTTGGAGGACTCCGATGAAGACCGCACCCCGTCTCGACGAGGAGCTGGGCGATGCCCTGCACGCCTACGCCGACCGCATCCCGGCTGCGCCCGACACCGCTCGCCTGTTGGCGGCCCTCGACGCTGCGCCCCTGGTGCTCGCCGGCCGCCGACCGCCGTCACGAGTGATGGTCAGCAGCGTTGCCGCGGGCATCGCCGTGCTCCTCGGCGCCGGGACCGTTGCCCTGGCGATGAACACGACCGACAAGGCCGAGGACCCGGTCGTGAAGGTGACGGGTGTGGTGCCCACCAGCGCGGCGGAGCCAAGTGCCGCGCCGACGACGGCAGAGCCTGCGCCGACGACGGTGCCACCCGCAACTGTTGCACCCACGACGCTCCCACCCACCACCGTCGCACTCGCGCCCCCGGCGGTCCAGGCGGCGCCACCGGCCGCCGTGGTGCCCCAGGCGGCGGTTCCGCAACAGGTGGCCAGTGCTGCGCCGGCAGCCAAGAAGAAGGCCGCCACTGCCGCGGCAGCAACGCAGAAGCCGGCCGCCGGCCAGCCGCCACCGCCGGCCGCGGCCTCCGTCGGGTTCAGTGCTGCCGCCGCCTTCGGCAGCTGCGGCGAAGACCCGCCCTATGACATCTACTCGGGTACGGCCGACCCCGGGAGCCGCATCACGATCGCCTCGGCCTACGGCGGCGGCTCTGCTACTGCCGACGGCAACGGCCACTGGGAGAAGAAGGTGGTGTTCGCCAGCGCTCCGATCGGCGAGACGTTCTCGGTGTCGGTCAGCTCCGCCCAGGGCTCCGACACCTTCGATTTCACCCGCTCAGGGTGAACCGGTGCGGCCCGGGCCTGGACCGCCCGCCTGGCCCGGGCCGACTCGGTTGAACTGAGCACCACCTGGACCCGGGTCGGGCCCCTGGCGGCGGGCGCGCTTTGGGGGTCGGCGCCCGCCTGGGTACGGTCCGCAGCATGAGCACGCTCGGCACCTACCCGCTGTTCCAGCAGGCCTACCTCGTGAACGACCTCGAGAGCTCCATCCACCAGTGGAACGCTCTCCTGGGCGCAGGCCCGTTCGTCGTCGTCCCTCACCACAAGACCGACCGCTTCGCGTACCGCTCCACGACACAGGAGGCCGACGTCTCCTACGCGTTCGGGTACCTGGGCGACATCATGATCCAGTTCATCCAGCAGCACGACGACACGCCCTCGATCTACCGGGAGATGTACGGGCCGGGGGAGGAAGGGTTCCACCACATCGCCACCCTCGTCCACGACTTCCCCGCCGAGCGCCAGCGCTTGCTCGATCTGGGGTTCGAGGTGGCCTGCGAGCTGTATGCCGACGGCGTCGACGCCGCCTACTTCGACACCAGGGCGGTGACCGGCGGCTACACGGAGATCCATGGCGACCCGATTCGCATCCTCGCGGCCTTCGCATCGTGGCGTCGGGCCCACGAGCTGTTCCAGCCGGGCGACCCGGTGATCATCCCTCGTCCGTCCTGAGCGGTGTATCTGCCGGGCACCGGCGGACTCCCTCTTCTCGTGGGAGAGGTACGCAGCTCGCATGTCGTCGCGCTCGCCGTTGCGATGGGGCTCATCGTCGTGATGCTGGTCGTGGTGGCCCGCCCCGAGCACGCCGGTGAGGCCGGGACTGGTGGCGCACCGGATCGCGTCACCCAAGCGGCCATGTCAACGGCGGCGGAGGGAGGCCCGGTGCTGTGCTCGACCGCCGACAGCATCGAGCTGGGCACGGTTGCCTTCGTGCTCGCGTTCGGGCTCGACGACACCGTCGCCATCGAGGACGCTGCCACCAGCTTGCTCGGCGACCTCGACCCCGTGTCCAGGTCCGAGCTCCGCGAGGTCGCCGGGGCTGCTGCAGTCGCCATCACCTCGCTGAAGGCCCTCCGGGACCACGACGACGAGTCGGTTGCCGATGTCGATGCGATCGCTGCCAACCTCGAGGCGCTGCTGACCTTTGCCGACCGGTACTGCGGGCAGCCTCACCCGATCGTTGGCAGGGGCACCCGCAACGGCGCATGATGCGTGCTGCTGGGAGGGCACCGTTGGGGAACACCAGAGAGGATGAGTACGTCTCCGTCGTCGACGTGAGCCAAGCCCAGGCTCGGCTCGATGCGGCGGTGATGGCGGCCAGCGGTGTCACCGGCGTGATCCTGCGATCGTCCGACGGCCGCGACGGCGTCGACGTCCGCTGGACGGAGTTCCTCACCGTGGCGCGATCGTCTCCGCTGCTCGTCGGCACCTACCACTTCGCTCGACCCCAGCTCAGTGCCGCCGCCGAGCAAGCTCGCTTCTGGCTGCAGACGGTTCGCCGTGCTGTCGACGCGACGGGTCGTCCGCTGGACCTCCCGCTCATGGTCGACGTCGAGCAGTACTGGAAGTCGACCATGCCGCTACCCGGCCCGACCGTCGTCGCCTGGCTGGCCGAGTTCCTCGCCGTCGTCGAGGCGGAGGGCACCGACCTCGTGGGCGTCAACGCGCGGATACCGAGCATCTACACCGGTGCCCCCTTCTGGCACGGCTTTGTCGGCGATTCCGACGCCTTCGGCCGCTACGGCCTGGTGCTGGCCCGGTATCCCACCTACCGGCTCGTCAAGGGCGCCGATGGGAAGAAGCACGCGGTCGACCACAAGCCGCCCGCCGCAGCGGCGCAGTGGCCGTCGTTCGCCTGGAGCCTCCGGGCCGATCCGTCGCCACCCCTTCCCCCGGGCTGGTCGAGGTGGGACGGGTGGCAGTTCTCCGCCGACGG
>CAZTVJ010000096.1:0-6614 GCA_964616935.1 uncultured Acidimicrobiales bacterium
AGTACTTCAGCTCGACGGCCTCCTTGCTCAGGACGTCGGATGCGAGGATCTTCTGGACCGGCAGGCCCTCTCGGCGTAGCTCGCGCACGAGCTCTTCGCGCCCACCGTCGAGGGCGTCGTCACGCCGCTCCCGGCTGAACCACTGACGGATCTTGTTGCGCGCCCGGGGCGACGCCACCACCTTCAGCCAGTCGCGCGTGGGGCCGGCGCCCTCCACCTTGGAGGTGAAGATCTCGCACGTGTCCCCCGACTGCAGCTTGTGGTCGAGCGGCACCAGGCGGCCGTTCACCCGCGCCCCGATGCAGGCGTGGCCCACTTCGGTGTGGACGGAGTACGCGAAGTCCACCGGGGTGGCCGCCACTGGCAACGTCATCACCTTGCCCTTCGGCGTGAAGACGAACACCTCGTCCTGTTCGAGGTCGGTCTTGAGCGTCTCCATGAACACGGCGGGATCGCTGGTCTCGCGCTGCCAGTCGATCATGCGGTTCAGCCAGGCGATGTCTTCGGACGGTGAGCCCTCCTTGTAGGACCAGTGGGCGGCGACGCCCCACTCCGCCCGCTGGTGCATCTCCCTGGTGCGGATCTGCACCTCCAGCGGTTTGCCCTCGGGCCCGATGACCGTGGTGTGCAGCGACTGGTAGAGGTTGAACTTGGGCATGGCGATGTAGTCCTTGAACCGCCCCACCACCGGCTTCCAGGCCCCGTGGATGGAGCCGAGCGCCGCGTAGCAGTCCTTCACCGAGTCGACGATGACCCGCACGGCAACGAGGTCGAAGATGTCGTCGAACTCCTTGCCCTTCTGCACCATCTTCTCGTAGATGCTGAGCAGGTGCTTGCCCCGCCCGGTGACCTCCGCTTCGATGCCCAGCTCGTTGAGACGGCCGCGCACCTGGGCGACCACCCGAGCGATGTACACCTCGCGCTCGGGCGTTCGGCTGCTGACCAGGTGGTCGAGCTCCGCATAGCGCTTCGGGTGCAAGGAGGCGAACGAGAGGTCTTCGAGCTGCTGCTTCAGCTCCTCCATCCCCAGGCGGTGCGCGAGTGGCGCGTAGATGTCGAGCGTCTCCTGGGCGATGCGCTGCTGCTTCTCGGCCGACAGCGCGGCGAGGGTGCGCATGTTGTGGAGGCGGTCGGCGAGCTTGATGATGAGGACGCGCAGGTCCTTGGCCATCGCCACCAGCATCTTGCGCATGGTGGCGGCCTGCTGCTCCTCCTTGGAGTCGAAGCGGATGCGGTCGAGCTTGGTGACGCCGTCGACGATGGCGGCCAGGTCGGGGCCGAACTCCCGCTCGAGGTCGGCCAGGCCCACCTCGGTGTCCTCCACCGCGTCGTGCAGCAAGGCCGCGGCGATCGTGGTGTCGTCCAGACCGATGTCCGCCACGATCCGCGCCACGGAGAGGGGGTGGTTGATGTACCGCTCACCGGACTTGCGGAACTGGTTGCGGTGAGCATCGGCGGCCATCTCGTAGGCCCGCACGATCTGGCCCGTAGGTGCCTTTGGGTGACGGCTGCGGTAGGCCGTGATGAGCGGCGCGACCTCGTCGGCCGGCGGCGGCGCGTTGCGCCGCCACGGCAGCACGCGATCGACCGTGCCCACTACTGCTCCTCGTAGGTGAGGAGGCTGACGATCTCGCGCTCGCCGAGCAGACGCCGCCCCTGCAGGAAGCCGAGCTCGATGAGGAACGCCAGCCCGACGACGACGGCCCCGAGACCTTCGACGAGCCTGACCGCAGCACTGGCGGTGCCCCCGGTCGCCAGCACGTCGTCGACCACGAGCACGCGCTCGCCCGGGTGCACCGCGTCGCGGTGGATCTCCAGCTTGTCGGTGCCGTACTCGAGGGAGTACTCCTCGCGGGCGACGGCCCAGGGCAGCTTGCCCGCCTTGCGGATGGGCACGAAGGCCGCGCCGCAGCGGTAGGCCACGGGTGCGGCGAGGATGAAGCCTCGCGCCTCGATGCCGACCACCCGGTCGATGGGCACGCCGGCGAAGTGGTCGGCGATGGCGTCGACGGCGAACCGGAACGCGTCCGGGTGGCCCAGCAGCGGCGTGAGGTCCTTGAACACCACGCCGGGCCGGGGGAAGTCCGGTATGTCCCGGATGTGCTGGCCGAGCCAGGAAGCTTCCACCGCCACGGTCTCAGGCTACCGCTGGCGGGGCGGACGGCCCCCGAGCCGCCGGCCATGCACCGCGTCAGCGGCGCTTCTTCTTGCGTGGCCTTGGCGCGTGGGTGAGGCCGGTGGAGGCCTTCGCCGGCGCCTGGACCGGCCCGGCCGTCACACCAAGATCGCTGGCGGGGTCGACGCCGGCCTCGTCGTCTGCCTCCAGCGCAAGGGCAATGCTCTCCTCGGCCGCGATCCGCTCGCTCGCCGAGGCCTGGCCGGTCAGGCGCTCGTTGCGCTGGCGGATGGCCTTGTACTTCGGCTCGCGCTCCTTGAGCACGGCGAGCACGGGCGTGGCCACGAAGATCGACGAGTAGGCGCCCGTGATGAGCCCGACGAGCAGCGCCAGGGCGAAGTCCTGCAGTGCCACCGCGCCGAGCATCCACGCCCCGACGACCAGCAAGGACAGCACGGGCAGCACGGCGGCGACGCTGGTGTTCAACGACCGCATGAGCACCTGGTTCATCGACAGGTTCACGATGTCCCCATAGGTGTAGCGGCCGCCGAGGCGCTTGGTGTTCTCGTGCACCTTGTCGAACACGACGATCGTGTCGTAGAGGGAGAAGCCGAGGATCGTGAGAAAGGCGATGACGGTGGCCGGCGTCACCTCGAAGCCGAAGATCGAGTACACCCCCACGCTGATCAGCACGTCGTGGACGACCGCCACGAGGGCACCGATCGCCATCTTCCACTCGAAGCGGATCGTGATGTAGAGCGCGATGACGATGAAGAAGACCACGAGCGCGCGGATGGCCTTGTCGGTGATCTCCGAACCCCAGGATGCGCTGACCGAGTTGAGGCTGACCTCTTGGAGGTCGACCCCGGCCTTGGTGGCCAGGTCCTCGCGGACCGCGCTCTGGACCTCGGGCGTCTGCGTGCCGACCTGGACGCGCAGCCGCTCGCCGGACGCAGAGCTGAGGGTCTGGATCCTGGCATCGTCGGTGCTGACGCCGTTGTCCTGCAGAACCGTCTCGACGTCGGCCTGGGAGATCGTCGACGCGGTCACCTCCCAGGCGACGCCGCCCTCGAAGTCGATGCCCAGGTTGAGTCCACGGAACACCAGCGAGAGCAGCGAGATGAGGATGAGGGCGCCGGAGATGGCGAAACCGATCCGCCGCCTGCCGACGAAGTCGAACGTCGTCTCGCCGTGGTAGAGGCGGTGCCACAGACCGGCCTTCTTCGGTGCGGGCGCTTCTACGGTGGCGCTCACGAGGACGCTCCCACGAGGACCTTCTTGTCCGGCATGGCTTCGCCTGTCGTGACGCCCAGCACCTTGGTGCGGCCGACGAACCAGCGAGACCGGCTGAGCAAGATGACGGCGGGGCGGGTGAAGAAGTAGGCGACGACCATGTCGAGGACGGCCGACAGCCCGAGGAAGAAGGCGAAGCCGCGCACCGCTCCGACGGTGAGCCACCAGAGGATTGACGCGCCGATCAACGACACGAGGTCGGCGGCGAGGATGGTGCGGTAGGCGTTGGAGAAGCCCTTGGGCGCCGACGAGCGCAGCGTCTTGCCCGCCCGAACGTCGTCCTTCAGTCGCTCGAAGTAGACGACGTAGGAATCGACGGTGACACCGATCGACACGATGATGCCAGTGGCGCCGGCCAGCGTCAGGGCGAGGCCGTTGTTCTCACCGAGGTAGGCGATGATCGACCACAGCAGGGCGCCCGACACGCAGAGCCCGGCCAGCACCACCAGGCCCAGGGCCCGGTAGTAGCAGATCATGAAGGCGACGACGAGCAGCAGCCCGACGAGGCCGGCGGCGATGCCGGCCCGCAGCGAGTCCTTGCCGAGGGTGGCCGAGACCGTTTGGACGGCCTGCGGCACGAGCTGCACGGGCAAGGCGCCGTACTTCAGCACGAGCGCCAGCTTGCCGGCCGAGCTTTCGTTGAAGTTGCCCGAGATCGAGATCTCGTCGCGGCTGAAGGGGCTGAACGACGGGTTGTCAGGTTGGATGGCGGGAGCCGACTGCACCACCCCGTCGAGGGTGATGGCGATGGAGCCGGTGCGGTTCTGCGTCGGCGGGCAGGTGGCGGCGCCCTCGAAGCACTCCTGGGCCACTCGGTTGAAGGTGTCGATCCCCTCCTCGCCACCCTTCAGCGTGAGCAGCACGGTGTACTGGCCGTTCCGCTCGTCGAAGCGAGTCGACGCCGTCTCGATGGCCGACCCCGTGAGGAACGCCGGGCCGAGCCGGTAGCGGAGCTCGACGTTGCCGTCGTCGTCCTCCAGGGGGAGGACGACCTCCTTCGACGCGTCGTCCTCCGCAACGGGCGTCGAGGGCACCAGCGTCGTGGCGGTCGTGGGCACCGTGGTGGGCTGAACCGGCACGGGCGTGGCTTCGTCAGGCGGCAGTGCTTCGAGCACCGGCCGGAAGCGCAGCTCCGCAGTCTGGCCCACGACCCTCAGGGCCTCGTCCTGGTCCTTGACACCGGGAAGGTTGACGACGACGGCGTCACCCTGGCGAACGATCTCCGGCTCCGCCACGCCAAGACCGTCGACTCGGTTGCGGATGATGTTGATGGCCGTGTTCAGCGTCTCGTCGTCCACCTTCTCCTTGGGTTGGAGGACGACCGACGCGCCACCCTGCAGGTCCAGCCCGAGGACGGGCCTGTTGCCGACGACGAACGTCAGGACCAGCGCGATGGCGGCGACCGCGACCGTGCCGATCAATGACACCCACAAGGACCGGTTCTTCATCGGGTCAGCGCTCGGCGTCGGGTCCCGCCGGCGGGGTCTCGTCGACCGGAGCGTCCGGTTGCGAGGCGTCGTCGGTCGTCGTCCCCGTCGTCGGCGCCTCGTCGACCTCACCCAGCGCCGACGCCGGCAGGGTGTCCGGCACCTCCGTGGATCCGGCCGGGATGCGCTTCATCACAGCGCCCTTCGAGATGCGGACCTCGACACCCTCGGCGATCTCCAGCCAGATCATGTCCTCCTCCACGGCGTTGACGTAGCCGTAGATGCCGCCGGAGGTGACGATCTCGTCGCCCTCCTCCACGGCGGAGAGGAGCGCGCGCTGCTCCTTCAGGCGTCGCTGCTGTGGCCGGATCAACAGGAAGTACATGAGGACCGGTAGCGCGAGGAGGAAGATGATCTGCATCAGCGTGTCCCAGGGTTGTCGTTCGAGAAGGCGGCAGCCGACACTAGCCGTCGACCCCTCCGCAATGGGTTCAGGGCTTCACCCCCAGACCGTCACGACGTCGGCCCGCAGCTTCTCGAACCGCCCCGCCGCGATGGCGTCGCGCATCCGGTCGACCAGGGCGAAGGTCCACGCGAGGTTGTGCAGGGTGAGCAGGCGCTGCGCCGTCGGCTCGTTGACCTGGAACAGGTGACGCAGGTAGCCGCGGGTGTGCCGCTCGCACACAGCGCACGGGCAGGTGGCGTCGATGGGCTCGGTGCTCCTCGCGTGGGCGGCATTCTTCAGCTGCACCTTCCCGGCTGACGTGAGCGCCGTGCCATGGCGACCGAGACGGGTCGGGAGCACGCAGTCGAACTGGTCGACGCCGAGAGCCACGGCCTCCACGAGCGAGGCGGGGTCGCCCACGCCCATCAGGTAGCGGGGCCGATCGTCGGGCAGCTCGGCCACCGCGGCGGCGAGCGCGGGCAGCATCTCGTGGCGCGGCTCCCCCACCGACAGGCCGCCGATGCCGTAGCCGTCGAAGTCGAGCTGGACCGAGCGGCGGGCGCTCTCGGCTCGCAGGCGCGGGTCCACGCCGCCCTGCACGATGCCGAACAGCGCCTGATCGGGCCGGCGATGCACCGCGCGAGCTCGCTCGGCCCATGCCGCCGTGCGCTCGACGGCGGCCCGCACGACCTCCGGCGGTGCCGGCAATCCCGGGCACACGTCGAGCACCATCTGGATGTCGGCACCGAGCAGCTCTTGCGTCGCGACCGCAGCCTCTGGGGTGAAGCGGTGGCTCGAGCCGTCGTAGGTGGAGCGGAAGGTGACCCCGTCGTCGTCGACCGCGGGGTCGAGCGAGAAGACCTGGTAGCCACCGGAGTCCGTCAAGGTCAGCCCGTCCCACCCGGTGAAGCTGCGCAAACCCCCGAGTGCGGCGACCGTCTCCGCCCCGGGCCGGAGCATCAGGTGGTAGGTGTTGGCGAGGACGATCTCGGCCCCAAGTGCGTCGTAGTCGGCGGCCGAGAGGAGCTTGACGGCGCCCCTGGTGCCGACCGGCATGAAGCAGGGAGTGCGGTAGCTGCCCCGGCAGGTCGTGGCGATACCGGTGCGGGCAGCGCCCTCGGACGCCGTGACGGCGATGGTGACCGGCGCGGTCATGAGGCGCGCTCGACGAGCATCGCGTCGCCGGTGCATGCACAGAAGATCGGTTGGGCGTTACTCACTCGAAGGCCGGAGCGTGAGCGTCTCGGCGTGACGGCCAGCACCGTCCTGCCAGCGAAGGGCGACCTTCGTGGAGGGTGGGTCCCCGAAGGCTCGGGGGTACAAGAACGAGGCC
>CAZTVJ010000097.1:0-1730 GCA_964616935.1 uncultured Acidimicrobiales bacterium
CGGGAGCGAGCCCGGCCGAGGCGATGGCCCACCTCGACGAGCACGGCCCGGTGGTCGAAGGTGAAGCCGTCCTGCAGGAGTGGCTGCAGGGCGTCATGGAGATGGCCATCGCCGGCCTCGACGGCCAGCACTTCGACCTGGGCGGGCAGCTCCGGCGGGTCCAGTCCCGCCTCGCGCCGCCGGGCGGCGCCTCCGCCGCCTACTACACGCCTCCCTCGGAGGACTTCAGCCGGCCGGGATGCACCTGGTTCCCCACCCAAGGGCGCACTCGCTTCCCGATCTGGGAGCACGTGTCCACCTGGTACCACGAGGGGGTGCCGGGCCATCACCTCCAGCTGGCGCAGTGGCTCGTCGTGGCACCGCAGCTGTCGCGCTACCAGACGAGCCTCGGGTTCGTGAGCGCCAACTGTGAGGGCTGGGCCCTCTACGCCGAGCGCTTGATGGACGAGCTTGGCTTCTTCAGCGATCCGGGTCGCCGCCTGGGCTTCTTGCTGGGCCAGCAGCTGCGGGCGGTGCGCGTCGTCATCGACATCGGCATGCACCTCCAGCTGGAGATCCCGACAGACCAGGCCTTCCACCCGGGCGAGCGGTGGACGCCCGCCCTCGGCCGGGAGTTCCTCCTTGCCCACGGCGGGCCCGATGCCAGCAGCCTGGAGAGCGAGCTGGTCCGCTACCTCGGCATGCCCGGCCAGGCCATCGGCTACAAGCTGGGGGAGCGGGTCTGGCTGGCTGGCCGGGAGGAGGCCCGCCGGCGCCACGGCGGCGACTTCGACCTCAAGGCGTGGCACATGGCCGCACTCGGCCAGGGCAGCCTCGGGCTCGACGACCTGTACGACGAGCTGGCGCGCCTCTAGACCGCTACGTCGCCGCCGGCTCCACGAACTCGATCACGTGGTCGCCTTTCTCGGCCGACACGGGAAGGTCCTCACCGACCAGGTGGAGGGTGTGGTCGCGCTTCACGACGGCCAGGGGCACACGACCGGCCTTGACGCTGGGCCGCGTCTCGGTGCCCACCAGCACCGTTTCGACCCGGGCGCCCTGGGTGAGCGCCGCGGTCATCTCGACGACGCCTCGGCCGCCCGTCTGCACCCGCCGGGCCCGCAGGGTGGACGACAGCTCCCTCTCGCCCGACTCCTCTCGGGGGCTGATCGGCACCATGAACACGTGGCGCCGTCCGAAGGTGCGCCCGAAGTGCTGCGCGGTGAGGGCGGCTGCCTCGCGGTTGGTGGTCACGGCCAGCATCTGGCCAAGGCTGCGCAGGTCCAGGTCGGTGAGCGCCCTGTCGGACAGAACGGTGCCGGGATAGACCTCGAGCCCGGCGCGGCGGGCTTCGGCGATGGCATCAGCGTCGGTGTCGGCCAGCAGCACTCGGAAGCCGGCGTCGCGCACGGCCGTGCCGATGGCCACCGACAGCGGCCCGGCGCCGAGCACGAGCAGTCCCTGCGCATTGGTGTCGGCCAGGCCGAGGCGGCGGGCGACGGGCGGTCCGGTGAGGCCGTAGATGGCGATCGTCAGGAGGATCGTGAGGAACACGGTCGGCACCAGCTCCTGGCCACCGGCCTCACCCGCGTCTTGCAGCCGAAGGGCGAAGACGGCGGAGACGGCGGCCGCCACGATGCCCCGCGGCGCCATCCAGGCCGCGAACACCCGCTGTTGCCACGACAACGACGAGCCGAACGTGCAGATGGCGACGGCGAGGGGCCGAGCGACGAGGACGAGCCCGAGGACGA
>CAZTVJ010000098.1:0-6259 GCA_964616935.1 uncultured Acidimicrobiales bacterium
CACGAAGTCCTCGACGATGGCCGGCACCTCGAAGAACAGCGCGGTGGCGTTCGTGCGAACCAGGCCCGGCGCGATGGCGTTCACGCGGATGCCGGTCGCTCCGAGCTCCATGGCCGCCACCTGGGTGAGCATGGCGACGCCCGCCTTCGCCGTGCAGTACGCCGACATGCCCGCCGCCGGCTGGACCGCGTTCAGGGAGGCGATGGTGATGATCGAGCCGCCGCCGGGCATGCTCCGCGCGGCATGCTTCACGGTGAGGAACACGCCGGTGAGGCAGAGGTCGAGGACGCGCTGCCACTCGTCCAGCGTCTGATCGACGATGGGGGCGTAGGCGCCGGCACCGGCGTTGGCCACCGCCACGTCGACGCGACCGAACCGGTCGACCGCTGCAGCGAACAGTGCTTCCACCTGGGCCTCGTCGGTGACATCGGCGGTCATCGTGACTGCGCCCAACTCGGCGCCGACGACGTGCAAGCCGTCGACGTTCAGGTCGCCGACGACGACGTGAGCGCCCTCGGCGGTGAAGCGGCGGACGATGCCGAGACCGATGCCTGATGCGCCGCCCGTGACGACCGCGACCCTTCCCTCGAGTCGACGGGACATGCGACCGAAGGTAGCGGATCGGTCCCGTGGCACCGTCGCGCTTGGAGTCCCGCACGGCTCGTGCCGTGGACCGGCGAATCCCTGCTGTCGCTCAGACGTCGGCGGTGTGCTCGGCAGCCAGCGCGGCTCTCCGCACCTTGCCCAGCGCGCTGCGCGGTACCTGCCCGACGAGCACGAGCTGGCGTGGCGCAGCGAACGCGGCCAACTCGGCGCGCACGGCGTCGCGCAGCTGCTCCAGCGTCGGTGGCGCCTGCGCGTCGCGGGGCACGACGTAGGCCACGACCCGTTGGCCCCACTCCGGGTCGTCTCGGCCCGCGACGGCCACGTCGGCGACCCCGGCTACCCGACCCAGGATCTCCTCGACGGCCTCGGGCCAGACGTTCTCGCCGCCGGTGATGATCAGGTCGCCGGCCCTGCCGTGCACGACGAGACGGCCGTCGTCGTCCCACGCCCCGAGGTCGCCCGTGGCCAACCAGCCATCGGCGTCCTTCGGGTCCGTACCGTCCCGGTACGCGCGCAGGAGCATGGGTCCTCGCAGGTGGATCTGGCCCGAGCCGTCGAGGCGCACCTCGACCTGGTCAAGGGGCACGCCGTCGTACACGACGCCGCTGCCCGTCTCCGTCATGCCGTAGGTGGTGACGACGTTGGGGGCCAGGTCGATCGGGGGCCGGGCACCGCCGAGCACGATCATGCGGAAGGCGGTGGGGTCGATCCGGCCGAGCGCGGTGGCGACGAGGGAGACGAGGGTCGACCCGTCCTGGGCCGCCGCCATGACCGCGGCGGCGTCGAAGGCCGGCAGCACCGTGAGCGGGGTGTCGGTGGCGAGCGCTCGGGTGACCACGGACAGCCCAGCGACGTGCGCGAGGGGGAGGCACGCCAACCATCGGTCGCCCGGTCCGACACCAAGGCGCGCCGACGTCGCCCGGGCCGACGCCTCCACCGCCGTGTGCGTCAGGACGATGCCGCGCGGCTCGCCCGTCGTCCCGCTGCTCGCCACCACCAGCGCATCGCCGGTCTCGACGGGCCTGCCGCCTGCCAGCACGATCTCCTGGCCCGCCTCGTCCACCAGGGCCGACGGAGCGATGGCGGCGAGTGCTCGGCGCTGGGCCGTCTGGGGAAGGCGGAGGTCGATGGGGTAGGCGGCATCGCCCCGGTCCCACACCCGCTGGAGCGCCTCGACGAAGCGGGGCCCTCCGGGCAGGCCGAGCGCGACGAGCCGCGGCACCCGCGTCAGGCCACCACGGGATCGATGGGGGTGAGCACGCCGACCGCGCGTTCGATGGTCTCCGCGGCGTCGAGCACGAGGTCTTCCCGCCAGCGATCGCCCACCACCTGGACCCCGACCGGCAGGCCACCGGCCATGCCTCCCGGTACCACCGCGGCGGGCAAGCCGAGCAGGTTGGCCGGCACCACCGGGCGCACGATGTCGAGGGTGGCGGCGGCGTTCGCCGCGCTCTCGATGTCCCAGCCATGGGGGAACGCTGGCTGGTTCCACACCGGCAGCACGAGGAGCGGATGCTCGGCCTGGAACACCGCCCAGGCCCGGGCCACGGCGTGGCGCTCGGTGAGGGTGACCACCAGCCCGGCGAGGTCGGTGGGGGCCAGCGAGTCCTGGACCAGCGCCAGGAAGCGCAGGCCACCCTCGCCCATCACCAGGTCGAGGACCGGTTGCTGGACCGCCAGCTCGGTACCGAGCCACCGCCCCCACAGCTCGAACGCGTCGGTGAAGCGTGGCGGCGTGGCCTCGACCACGTCGTAGCCGGCGTCAGCCAGCGTGTCGCCTGCCGCCCGGACGACGGCGATGATGCCGGGGTCGGTCGCGGCCCCAGGAGGATCGGCCAGCAGCGCCACCCGTATCGGGCCGTCGGGCCGGGGGAGGTCGAGGGGTACGGGTGGCACGAAGGGGTCGCGGACGTCGGGCCCGGCCAGGATGCGGAACGCGGTGCGGACATCGCCGACGGTGCGGGCCATCGGGCCGTCAGTGGCCATCAGTTGGCCGGCGAGGACCTCGTCCTCCGGAGGTATCACCGTGGCGGCGGGGAGCCGGCCGGAGGTGGGCTTGATCGACGCGATGCCGCAGCAGTGCGCCGGGTTGCGCAGCGAGCCGCCGATGTCGTTGCCGAGGCCGACGGGTGTCATGCCCGCCGCCAGCGCCGCTCCTTCGCCGCCGCTCGACCCACCTGTGGTGACGAGTGGGTTCCAGGGGTTGCGCGTCAACCCTCGCAGCGAGCTGTCGGTGTGCACGCGCAGGCCGAAGTCGGGCAGGTTCGTGCGCCCGATCGGGATGGCCCCCGCGGCTCGCATCCGCTGGACGATGGGCGCATCGATGCCCGGGATGGCCTCGGCGAGGGCGTGCACCCCTTGGGTGGTCGCTGAACCAGCGACGTCGATGTTCTCCTTGATCGTGAACGGCACGCCGTGAAACGGACCGAGAGCGCCGCCCGTCGCCGTGCGCTGGTCGGCCTCAGCGGCGCCGGCCAGAGCGCTGTCGGCCAGCACGACGGTGACGGCGTTCAGCGCCGGGTTCACCTGCGCGATCCGCTCGAGGTGGGCCGTCACCACCTCCACCGACGACACCTCGCCCTTGGCGATCAGCCCCGCCAGCTCACCAGCGCTCTTGCGCCACAGCTCGTCGGTCACGACGGTCTCCCTCCTCACGCGGACGGCGCCGATCCTTGCACGCATGGCGATGCCGCCTGGGCTTGGAGCATGCTGGTGGCCGTGCCCATGCCCGACTTCTACGGCGACCTGTACGCACCCATCACCTGGGAGCGCTCTGGCGACTACCGCGACATCACCTACAGCGCCGAGGGGATCGCGAAGATCACCATCAACCGGCCCGAGGTGCGCAACGCCTTCCGTCCGCAGACGCTGTTCGAGCTCTCGGATGCGTTCAACGTGGCCCGTGATGACGATACCGTCGGTGTCATCATCTTCACGGGGGCCGGCGGCGAGGCCTTTTGCTCCGGAGGAGACCAGCGCATCCGAGGCGACGATGGCTACATCGGCGACGACGAGGTGGCCCGCAAGGGCATCGGCCGCCTCAACGTCTTGGACCTCCAGATCCAGATCCGCCGCTGCCCGAAGCCCATCGTGGCCATGGTGGCCGGCTGGGCCATGGGTGGTGGCCACGTCCTCCACGTCGTCTGCGACCTGACCGTGGCGGCCGACAACGCCAAGTTCGGCCAGACCGGGCCGAAGGTCGGCAGCTTCGACGGCGGCTACGGCTCGGGCCTGCTGGCTCGCATCGTCGGGCAGAAGAAGGCCCGCGAGATCTGGTTGCTGTGCGACGTCTACGACGCCGAGCAGGCGCTCAACATGGGCTTGGTCAACACCGTCGTGCCCCTCGACCGCCTCGAGGACGAGACCGTGGCCTGGTGTCGCAAGATGCTCCACCACTCGCCGATCGCCCTGCGCATGATCAAGGCGTCGATGAACGCCGCCGACGACGGCTTGGCCGGCATCCAGCAGCTGGCCGGCGACGCCACGATGCTCTTCTACATGAGCGACGAGGCCCAGGAGGGCCGAGACGCCTACAAGGAGAAGCGGGTCCCCGACTTCTCGAAGTTCCCGAAGCGCCCGTGACCCCGGCACCCTCGCAGCGTTGGGCGGCTTCGATGTCGCCGGCCGCAACGAACCCGCCCAACGGTGACGCGTGAACCGGTGGGTGGCCGGCGCGCGGCCCCGCACACTGCCGGCGTCGGTGGTGCCGGTCCTCGTGGGTACTGCGTGCGTCGTCGGCAAAGGTGACGTCATCGGGTGGCGGATGCTGGCCGCCGGGGTCGTCGCGCTAGCCCTGCAGATCGGGACGAACTACGCCAACGACTACAGCGACGGCATCCGCGGCACGGATGCCGAGCGCGTGGGGCCGGTGCGGCTCGTCGCATCGGGCATGGCGTCACCCAAGGCGGTGAAGCGGGCCGCGCTGGCCGCCTTCGCCGTCGCTGCGCTGGCCGGCGCGGCGCTCGCGCTGGCCACGACGCCGTGGCTCTTCCTCGTCGGTGCCGCGTGCATCGCGGCCGGCTGGCTCTACACCGGCGGCCCGAAGCCGTACGGCTACTACGGCTTCGGAGAGCTCTTCGTCTTCGTGTTCTTCGGCCTGGTGGCCACCGCTGGCTCGACGTTCGTGCAGCTTGAGCGCATCACCGGCTTGTCGGTGGCCGCCGCCGTGGCGGTCGGGTTCGCCGCCGTCGCGCTGCTCGTCGTCAACAACCTTCGTGACCTCCCGACCGATCGCTTCGCCGGCAAGCGCACGCTCGCCGTGCGGATCGGCGAGAAGCCGACGCGGGCGGTCTACGTCGGGCTCGTCGTCGGGGCGCTGCTGGTAGCCGCGCTCACCGGCCTCGACCGGCCTCCCGCCTTGCTCGCCGTGGTCAGTGCCATCGTCGCAACGGGGCCGTTGCAGGCGGTCGTCCGTGGTGCGCGCGGTCGCCAGCTCATCCCGGTGCTCGGCTCCACGGGACGGTGGCAGCTGGTGTTCGGGGTGCTGTACGCCGCCGGCCTCTGGCTGGGCGGCCGAAGCCTGTGACGGCGTCGACTCGGCCGTGACCGGCGCTGTCCGCCGCAGGACGCCGATCGCTACCTCACGTGAACCGGGAGCTCAACCAGCCCTCCAGCGCGCTGAGGAAGCGCTCTGGTTGCTCGCGATGGGCCGCGTGGCCGGCGCCGAGAACCGTCGTGAAGGTTGCGTTCGGCCCGATCGATGCGGCCATGCGCCGGCCGAGCGCGGCGAACGTGTCGTCGCGCTCACCGGCAAGGACGAGCACCGGCATGGTCAGCTCGCCCAGGCGGCCCCAGAGGGGCTCCTGGCTGCCGGTCCCGGCCAGGCGCAGGCTGGCGGCGAGGCCGGCGATGTCGTTGCGCTCCCGGTCGGCTCGGTCGGCCGGATCGGCGGGCAGCCCTAGGAACAGGGGCTGGGCCAGCCACCGATCGAGGAACGAGGGCACGCCATCTCGTTCGAGCTCGGTGGCCAGCACGTCGTCGGTGGCCCGCCGAGCGGCGCGCTCCTGGTCGTCCATGATGCCGGCGGTGGCGCCCAGCAGCACCAGCCCGAGCACCAGATCGGGGCGTGCGAGCGCGAGGTGGAGGCAGAAGCGCCCGCCCATCGAGTACCCCACGTAGACGGCCGGGCCTCCTGCGTCACCGAGCAGGCGGGCGCCGTCGACCAAGCCGGCCCGCGCGGCCGACGAGCCGGCGTGGCCGGGCGCGTCGATGACCACGACCTCCCGGTGGCGCGCCAGCTCGGTGGCCAGTGCGGACCACGAGCGCCCGGTCTGGGTGAACCCGTGGACCAGCACGAGACGCGAGTCACCCCGTCCGAGCCGCTCCGCGTGCAGGTCCATCGGGCCAAGATAGGCACCGTGCCCGTGACCGCTGCCGCAACCTTCTGTGCCACCCTGGCCGACGAGTGGGCGCGCGCGGGCATCAACGACGTCGTCATCGCCCCCGGCTCACGGTCCACACCGCTCGCGCTCGCCCTGGTCGCCGATGCTCGGCTACGCGTGCACGTGCACCAGGACGAGCGCTCGGCCGGGTTCCTCGCCCTTGGGCTCGCTCTGGCCAGCGGCCGTCCGGCCGTGCTGCTGTGCACTAGTGGAACCGCAGCGGCGGAGCTGCATGCGGCGGTCGTCGAGGCCCACCAGGCACAGGTGCCGCT
>CAZTVJ010000099.1:0-3497 GCA_964616935.1 uncultured Acidimicrobiales bacterium
CGAGCACCACGACGGTCAGCACGAACCGCAGGGTGGGCTCGGCCACCAGCCCCACCAGGGCGTGAGGCCGCTGCGTGCGGAACCCTTGCGTGGCGGAGAGCGCGGCGACGGTGAACGCGGCCGACGGGAGCCCGATGGCCACCCAACGAAGCGCGCTCTCCAGCCCGGGGTCGCCGAACGCGTCATAGGCGAGCCAGTGCGAGGCAGCGAACAACCCGGCGGCGAAAACGGCCGATGTCGCCGTGGTGAAGATGAGCCCGAAGCGGATCGTGCCCCGCAGCGCCGCCGGGTCGTCCTCGGCCCGATGGATGGCGACGTAGCGGGTCATCGCTGACCGCATGCCGCCAAGGGCGACGAGCATGAGCAGCTGGCGGATGGCGAAGGCCAGGGAGTAGGTGCCGACGTCCGACGAGCCGAGCACGCGTGCGAGCAGGATCGTGAGCGCAAACAAGAAGCCCTGGTTGACGAGGCCGGCGAGGAAGTTCAGGCCCCCACCGGCGGCGAGGCGACGAACCTCCTGATCCGATCGGGCGCCGTCAGCAGACGCGTCCGCTACGTCATCGGCGATGCTGCCGCCCGGCTCAGGCGGCGGCACCGGTTGGCCTGCTCCCTGGCTGTTCGCCACCGGACGCTCCCTGGCCGGCCGCTCGGACCGGCCCGCTCACGACGGCTGAGCGCTGACGCTCACGCCGTCGGGGTCGTGCTTGGGTTGGCGGGTCGGGCGCGCCCGACCCGGCCGGCCGGACGACACATCCTCGTCGGGTTCGCCCGACGGTTCGGGTGACGCCACAGCCGATTCGGCCTCCGCCTTGCCCCGCTCGTTCTCGGGCGTGAGGCTCGACAACCAGGCCACGAGCAGCACGCTGAGCACGAAGCAGGCCAGCATGACGGCCAGGGTGCGGCGCCAGATGGTGGCGGCACGGTCCTGCGGGTCGTTGCGGCGGCCGAACCGGGGATCACCCTCGGGACGGACCTCGGCCGCGGTGGCGTCGGCGCTCTCGTTGGCCTCCTGGGCTCGGACGACCTGCTGCTTGGCCGCAGCCACCTGCTCGAGCAGGACGTCGAACGCTCCGGCGTCCTGGCCGATGACACCTCGGCGCTCGTCGAGCGCGATGAGGCGATCCGTGTAGGTGTTGGCGCCCGGGATGTTCCCGCTGGCACGCGCCTCTGTCTCCCGGATGCGGAACTGGGTGATCTGGTCCTGGATGCTGGCCAGCTCGTCCACGGGGGACACGAAGTTGCGGGCGGCGAGGAACTCGTCCACCTGGCCCTGCGCGGTGGCCTGGAGACCGAGCGCCGTCCTGACGGTGGCCTGCGTGGCCTCCACCTTGCGCTGCGCGGCCTTCACCCGGGAGTCGTACATCAGGGTGAGGGTGTTCTCGACGATGCTCTCGACGACGAGCTCGGCCTTCTGGTCGTCCTTGACCGGCGTGCGGTAGCTGACCGAGACGATGCCGGAGTCGCCGACGCGGTTGACGGTCACGCGCTCACCGATGGTGCCGCGGGCCACCTCGGTCTCCGTCGTCACCGCCTCCTGCACGGCACGCGAGCCGGCGGCAGCCTGGAAGTCGTTGACGTACTGCTGGGCCTCCGAAGGCGTGACGACGTCGCCGGGCGCGCCGACCGTGGCCGACGTGACGTAGCTGGCCGAGCTCTGCGAGGTGAGCAGGAGCGCGATGATGCCGCCGACGACGGTCACCACGGCGATCAGCCAGGACCATCGGAGGACTCGGCGCATGTAGTCGGACAGCTCCATGGCCATCACCTTCCTTGGGGAAGCCGTCTCACGCGGCGGTGTCGACGGGCTGGGGGGACGGGGGCTGGAGCGTCGACGCGTGGCCGGCGGCGCGGCGCGCCGCCCAGCTCGCGCACCCGCCCAGGGCGAAGACGTACCAGAGCACCACGACCTGGTTGATGAGGTTGTCGGCCAGGCTGGCCACGGCAAGGGCCACCGAGATGGCCAGGAACCCCAGAAGGATGCCACGTTGCAGCCCGTCCGAGGCCTCGCGGAGGCTACGTAGAGGCGTTCGGATCATGGCGACCAGCATGACGATGAAGGCGACGAGCCCGACGAGACCCATCTCGACGTACGAGCGCAGGTAGTCGTTGTGGGGCAGCTTCTCCGCCACGACCGATGTCATCTTCAGGCCGATGCCGGTGACGGGGTTGGAGTTGGCCAGCGGGATGATGTCGGTCCAGTAGGCGATGCGCCAGTCGAGTGAGTTGCGCCGGTAGGTGTTGTAGGTGTTGTCGCTGCCCAGCTCCTGGAAGCGGTCGCCGATGGCAGGGACGAAGAGCACGCTGACCACGAGCACGGCGACGAGGGCGACGAGGAACTTCTTGCTGGTGAACGCGGCCAGGACGACGGCGCCCGCCGCGAAGGCGATCCAGGCGGTGCGGGTGTAGGTGAGCACCAGGGTGAGGGTGAGCAGCACCCCGACACCGAGGAGCGGCAGCCGCCACCTGGGGGCGGAGAAGCGGGCCAGCCCGAACGCCATCAGACCGAGGAACACGAGGTAGTACGAGAACGAGTTGGCGCCGACGAACGTGGAGGTGACTCGCTCGATGCGGTCCTTGTCCTCCACGAGGCGAAGTCCGATGGAGGGGCCGACCAGGCCGAGGAACACCGGGACGATGGCCGAGGCGAAGACGGCCTTCAGGATCCGGTCAGGACGGTCGGTCTGCTCGAGCACCCGGTCGATCACGAAGAACATGACGATGGCGGCCGCCGTGCGGAGGAACTCGAGGCCACTGATCATCGGATCGGCCGAGCCGATCACGTTCAGGGCGGCGGCGACCAGGAACACGATCAGCGCCCGCTGCAGGAAGCTGGTCGGGTGGCGGTAGCCAGAGGCGCGGCGCACGAAGATCCACGTGAGGCCCATGCCGAGGAACATGAGGGCGACCAAGCTGGACGGGTTTGCGATGGTCTGGGACTGGGCGTCACCGTTCAGGCGCGACACGTCGAGGCTGGAGCGCACGACAAGCAGCACGAGGACGAACCACTCCATGCGCTGGATGCCGAGGAGGAACAGCAACAGCCCGCCGAACGCAGCAACAGCGAGGATGGCTAGCTTCGGACCAAGGCCGGCGACGTCGCCGCCGGTGAACGACACGCCCACCGCCAAGCCGGCCGCGAGGGCGAACACGCCCAGCGCAACGGCCCCTGCGAGGACCCTGTTGTCCGGGCGAACGACGGCGGTCGGCGACCCGGAGCTGGTTGCGTGGACGACGGCCAACACTGCTCCTTGGTGACCCCGGAAGGTTAACCCTGGCCCTCCAGGGCTGGGGAATAGGCCTTTTGACGGATTGTTGCCGTCCGCGCCCGTGAGTTCACTGACAGACTCGACAGGTCGCAGCTCGGCCTGCTCGCTGGACCGGCGGGGCACCTGCCCGGGTTCACTCGATCGTTGGAGAGGTGGAAGCGGTGGTGGCGAGTGGTGGCCGGGTGATGCGCCGACGTCGTGGGCAGGCGCTGGCCAGGTCCTGATCGAGCG
>CAZTVJ010000100.1:0-2091 GCA_964616935.1 uncultured Acidimicrobiales bacterium
GGTGACCATCGCGCCGAGGCGGATCCGTTCCGTGACCGCGGCGAGGTGCGAGAGCACGGTGTAGCTCTCGGGCATGTCCTGCCACGCCGGGCCGAAGAGGGGGATCTGGCGGAAGTGATCCATCACCCACAGCGACGTGAAGCCTGCCTCCTCGGCGGCGACAGCAATGCGCCGCAGGCGCTCACCCATCTCGACGGCGCCACCGGGCCAGGTGAACGTCGGGATCTGGAGCCCGAAGCTCAGACCCGAAGCGGCGGGCCGGGGGTTGCCGACGGCTCCGAGCGAGGCGGGCGTCGTGTGCGCCGCGAAGACCGCGGGGACCACGCGCACCGGTTCGGGTGCCAGCACCTGGTCGAAGCCTTCCTCGGCAAGGGCATCGCGCAGGCGCGCCCACGCGCGGAGCTGACCGGCGAGCGCTGCGACCGGCACCGGGGACGACCGGAGGCGGTTGCGGGCTCGGCAGACGGCGGCCGAGGTGTCGAAACCGACGGCGACGCACGCCATGGCGTGGCGCCGGGCCAGCGCGAGGTAGCCGCTACGGCGCCCGTCCTCGAGACCGAGCGTGTCGATGACCGTCGTGAGCCGTCGGGCCAGGCGGCGCTCGAGAACGAGATCGAGCACGGCGAAGGCATCGTTGCTGGCGACCAGGTCGTCCTCGCCCTCGCCCACCACCGCTCGGAGGCGATCGCTCGACACGACCTGGTCCGGCGCGAAGTGCTCCGCCGCCCACGTGGACTTGCCCGAGGCCGAGGGACCCACCAGCACCACGACGCACGGTGAGGGAAGGCGCAGCGCATCGTCGGGGCTCACCCCGGCGGAGACTATTCCCGACGAGCCCGGCTGCGCGCGTAGGCTCGGGTCCGGAAGGGGGACCCGCATGAAGGTGCACGTCGATCCGGAGAAGTGCCAGGGGCACAACCGCTGCTTCGCCCTCGCGTCCGAGCTGTTCGATGTCGACGACCTCGGCAACGCGCACGAGGTGGGCGACGGTGAGGTGCCCCCCGAGCTGGTGGACAAAGCCCGCCTGGCCTTGGCGAACTGCCCCGAGTACGCGATCTCGATCCAGGAGTGACCGGCCCATGAGCAGCGCACGTCCGCCCGTCAAGGATTGGGCAACGGACTTCGACCACACCGACCCCGGGTGGGTCGGCGATCCCTTCCCGATCTGGGACGACCTTCGGCGCCGGTGCCCGGTGGCCCACTCTGACCGCTATGGCGGCGTGTGGCTACCCACCCGACACGACGACGTGGCAGCCATCGCCTATGACACCGAGCACTTCTCTTCGGTGGGCGTGGTGGTGTTCGAGGGCAAGCCGGAGGAGGAACCACCCGTCGGTGGTGCGCCGCCCATCACGAGCGACCCGCCCTTCCACGCCATCGCCCGCCGCCTCCTGCTGCCGGCGTTCGCGCCCAAGGTGATCGACCGGCTCGAACCGAGCACCCGCGACCTGTGCAACAGCCTGCTCGACCAGGTCATCGACCAGGACGGTTGTGACGCGGCACTCGACTACGCGCAGCACATCCCCGTCACGGTCATCGCCAACATGCTCGGCTTCCCGCTCGAGGACGCCGAGCTGTTCCGCCACTTCGTGCACAACGTGCTCGAGAACATCGGTGCCGACGAGGACACCCGCAACGAGATGTCGGTGGAGCTCGACACCTACATCGACGCGCAGATCGATGACCACCGAGCCAACCCTCGGGACGACCTGACGACCTTCCTCATCGACGCTCGGATCGGCGACGAGCCCCTGGCGCAGGAGCACATCCGGGGGACGATGGTCCTGCTGCTCATCGCCGGGATCGACACGACGTGGGGGGCCATCGGTGCCAGCCTCTGGCATCTGGCCCAGCATCCCGAGGACCGCGCTCGTCTGGTGGCCGAGCCCGACCTGATGGCCACGGCGATGGAGGAGTTCCTGCGAGCGTACGGGCCGGTCACCATGGCCCGCATCGTGGCCGAGGACATCGAGATGCACGGCCAGCAGATGAAGCGGGGTGACTGGGTGCTGCTGCCCTTCCCCGCGGCCAACCGGGACCCCGAGCAGTTCCCTAACGCCGACCAGGTGATCCTTGATCGCGCCGTCAACC
>CAZTVJ010000101.1:0-5364 GCA_964616935.1 uncultured Acidimicrobiales bacterium
AGGGGTGTCGACAGGCACCACCTTGATGCGGCGGGCCGCAGGTCGGTGAGCACCTGCCGCAGCCCGGGAAGGTCGAAGACGTCGTTGAGGCACTCACGGGTTGCCTCGAGCAGGATGGGGAATTCCGGGTACCCGGCCGCCACGCTCAGCAGGTCGGCGGCCCGCTGACGCTGCTGCCACAGCGGGGTGCGGGAGTCGGGGCGGCGACGGGGCAGCAGGAGGGCCCGGGCCGCGCACTCCCGAAAGCGGGCCGAGAACAGCGCCGTGCCAGGCAGGACCCCGAGGAGTATCTCGTCGATCTCGTCCGGGTCGACGAGGATCTCCGCCACGGGGATCTCGTCGGCGGCGTCGGGGAGGCGCACCACGATGCCGTCGTCACCCCACATCGTCTCCACGGCCATGGCGTACCGCTCGTTGAGGCGCTGCTCGATGGCCATGGCCCACGGGGCGTGCACCGGCGTCCCGAACGGGCTGAGGATGCAGATGCGCCAGTCGCCGATCTCGTCGCGGAAGCGCTCGACCACCACCGTGCGGTCGTCGGGCACGACCCCCGCGGCCTCGGCCTGCTCGGCCAGGTAGCCGACGACGTTGCCCGCAGCCCACGCGTCGAGCCCGTAGTCGGCCATGAGGCGCTGCTGGGCCACTTCGGGCGTCAGGCCGCGCATCTCCCGCACGAAGCCGCCGAGGGCCTGGCCCAGCTCGAGCGGCCGCCCCGGCCGGTCACCGTGCCAGAACGGCATCTTTCCCGGTTGACCGGGCGCCGGCGTCACGATCACCCGTTCGAAGGTGATGTCCTCGATCCGCCAGGTTGAGGCGCCGAGCAGGAAGGTCTCGCCGGCGCGGCTCTCGTAGACCATCTCCTCGTCGAGCTCGCCCACCCGAGTGCCGTCGGGCAGGAAGACGCCGAACAGGCCGCGGTCGGGGATGGTGCCGCCGCTGGTGACCGCCAGGCGCCGGGAGCCATCGCGGGCCCGGATGCGGTTGCCCACCCGATCCCAGACGATGCGGGGGCGCAGCTCGCCGAACTCCTCGCTGGGGTAGCGACCGGCCAGCAGGTCGAGCACGGCTGTGAGCACGTCGTCGCTCAGGTCGGCGTAACCGGCACTGCGGCGAACGAGCGCGGCGAGGTCGTCGACGGCCCACTCCTCCATGGCGGCCATGGCCACCACCTGCTGGGCCAGCACGTCGAGCGGGTTGCGCAGGTACCTCGTCGCCTCGATGAGCCCTTCGCGCATGCGGTGCACGACGACGGCCGCCTCGAGCAGATCCCCCCGGTGCTTCGGGAAGAGCTTGCCCTTGCTCGGCTCGCCGACCGAGTGCCCGGCGCGGCCGATGCGCTGCAGCCCGCGACTCACCGCGCCCGGTGACTCGACCTGGATGACGAGGTCCACCGCGCCCATGTCGATGCCCAGCTCGAGGCTGGACGTGGCGACGAGGGCGCGCAGCTCTCCGCGCTTCAGCTGGTCCTCGATGACGACTCGCTGCTCGCGGGCGAGAGAACCGTGGTGGGCCTTCACCAGGTCGCCGGTGGTCCCAGCGTCGATGCCCTCGGTGTCGGCTAGCTCGTTGAGGCGCGCCGCCATGCGCTCAGCCAGCCGGCGGGCGTTGCAGAAGATGATGGTGCTGCGATGGGCCAGCACCAGCTCGAGGATGCGGGGGTAGACCGACGGCCAGATGCTGCGCCGGGCCATGCCGGCCGACGCCGGGCCGCTGGCCGGCTCCTCCAGCACCCGGCCCAGGTCGCCCATGTCCTCCACCGGCACCACCACCTCGACCTCGAGGGGCTTGCGGATGCCGGCGTCGACGATGGTGACCGGGCGGGGACGCCCGGGCTCGTCGAAGCCGCCGAGGAACCGAGCGATCTCCTCGAGGGGGCGCTGGGTGGCCGAGAGCCCGATGCGCTGGGGCGGCCGATCGCACAGCGCGTCCAGCCGTTCCAGCGACAGCATGAGGTGGGCGCCGCGCTTCGTGGGCGCCAGGGCATGGATCTCGTCGACGATCACGGCCTCGACGTTGCGCAGCGTGTCCCGCGCGCTGGACGTGAGCATGAGGTAGAGGCTCTCGGGCGTGGTGATGAGCAGGTCCGGAGGGTGGCGGATGAGCTGCTGGCGCTCCCGAGAAGGTGTGTCCCCGGTGCGCACCCCGACCACCGGCTCGGTGAAGCCGACACCGAGCCGCTCTGCCGCGAGCTGGATGCCCTGCAGTGGCGCCCGCAGGTTCTTCTCGACGTCGAAGGCCAGCGCCCGCAGCGGGGAGATGTACAGCAACCTGGTGCGGCGCTGGCGCTCGGGGCGCTCGGAGGTGACGAGCCGGTCGATGCCCCAGAGGAACGCCGCGAGCGTCTTGCCCGAGCCCGTCGGGGCGAGCACGAGCGAGTGAGCGCCCGAGGCGATGGCGGGCCAGCCCTCAAGCTGCGCGGCCGTCGGCTCGGGGAAGCTGGACGCGAACCACTCCCGCACGGCGGGAGAGAAGTGGTCGAGCACCATCACCGACCACGCTAGCGAGAGGGTGTGACAAGGTGACCGGGGCCGACGGACCACACGGCGCGTCGATACACTCCGCCCATGCCTCCCGGCGAGTTCCACCCGGCGTTCGAGGAGTACTGCGAGTGCATCTTCGAGCTCGACGAGGACGACGTCGACGTCATCCAGGCCCGCATCGCCGACCGGTTGCAGGTCTCGCGCCCGGCGGTCTCGGAGATGATCAAGCGGATGGAGGCCGAGGGGCTGGTCGTCACAGCCAAGGCGAAGATCCGCCTCACCAAGAGCGGTCTCCACCTGGCCGAGAGCGTGGTGCGCCGCCACCGGCTGGCCGAGCGGTTCCTCACCGACATCCTCGGGCTGTCGTGGGCCGATGCCCACAAAGAAGCCGGCAAGTGGGAGCACGTCCTGTCCGACGCCGTGGAGAGCGCGCTCAACCGGCTCCTCGGTGACCCCACCACCTGCCCGCACGGCAATCCCATCCCGGGGTCGACGTACATCGCGCCCGACGCCCAGCGCCTCGCCGACGTGATCGTGGGCGCGGCGTTCACCGTGTCCCGCATCCCGGAGGAGCTGGAGTTCGCCCCCGGGCTGCTGGAGTTCCTCGAGGAATCGGCCATCCAGCCGGGGCGCACTGGCGTCGTGACGGCTGCCTCGCCGGACGGCACCGTGACGGTCGAGATCGACGGGCGCCACGTCGGCGTCGGCGCCTTCGCCAGCACCCGCATCCTCGTCACCGCCTGAGGTAGCGCAGGTCGAGCCCCCGCCGTCAGCACCGCGCCGAGGGAAGCGCCAGCGACGAGGCGCACGCGGCGCGAGAAGGAAGCGCAGCGGACGACGAGCCCGCCGTCAGCTCAGCGTCTTCGGTCCTCCTTGGCTATGTTGTAAGGGATGCCGAACAGCGGCGGTCTCAGCGCACCGGTCGAGCTCGCCGTCGAGCGGGTCTCCAAGGCCTTCGGCGACAAGCCCGTGCTGCGCGACGTCCACCTGCGGGTGGCACCCGGGCGCGTGGTCGCGCTGCTCGGCCCGAGCGGCTGTGGCAAGACGACGCTGCTGCGCACGATCGCCGGGCTCGAGGCACCCGATGCCGGGACGATCCGCATCGCTGGGAAGACCCTCACCGATGGCCGCGTCGTCACGCCGCCCGAGCAGCGCCGCATCGGCATGGTCTTCCAGGACTGGGCGCTGTTCCCCCACCTCAACGTGGCGGCCAACGTCGGCTACGGCCTGCGGCGGTCCGAGCGCCGAGGCCCACGCGTCCAGGAGGCGCTCGACCTCGTCGGCCTGGGTGCGTTGGCGCACCGTGTCCCGGGGACGCTCTCCGGTGGCCAGCAGCAGCGCGTCGCCCTGGCCAGGGCGCTCGCCCCCCGTCCGAGCGTGATGTTGTTCGACGAGCCCTTCTCGAACCTCGACACCTCCTTGCGGGTCAGGGTCCGCGGTGAGGTGCACCGCCTCCTGAGCGACCTCGGCATCACCTCGCTCTTCGTGACCCACGACCAAGAGGAAGCCTTCGTGGTCGGCGACGAGGTCGCGGTGATGCGCGACGGCCGCATCATCCAGCAAGCACCCCCGGGCCAGCTCTACGACGAGCCTGCCGATCCCTGGGTCGCAGGCTTCGTCGGGGATGCGAACCTGCTACCGGGCATCGCCGACCGCGGCACCGCCTCCACCGCGCTCGGCCCCGTCCCCTTGCGCGACCCGGCGCTGGTCGGGCCCGTGGAGGTCCTCGTGCGGCCCGAGCACCTGCGCCTTGATGTCGGCGGCACGGCGGTCGTGGAACGCATCGAGGACTACGGCCACGACAGCATGCTCTTCGTCACCCTTCGCGACGGGCCGGCGGTGCGCATCCGGGTGCCGGGCGCCACCTCGCTGCGCCGTCACGACCGGGTCGAGGTGCAGGTGGACCTTCGTGCTGCACGTGCGTACTCGACCGCCGAAACCGTCCCGACCGAGGCCAGCTTCGCCACGCGACCCGTGGCCATCGTGACCGCTGGGCGTTAGGCGCGCTTCACAGCCCGTCGGAAGGCGGGTTAGGTTCGAGGCATGCAGCACCCCTCCCGCTCCCTCCTGTTCGTCGCTCCGCTTGCTGTCGCGGTGCTCGCCGTGGCCTCGCTGGCCGGCTGCAGCGGTGGCGACGGTGACCGGTTGACGATCTACTCCGGGCGCACGCAGAACCTCATCGAGCCTCTGCTGCAGCAGTACACGAAGGAGACCGGTACGAAGGTCGACGTGCGCTACGGGGACTCGGCCGACCTCGCGCTGCAGGTGGAGGAGGAGGGGTCGAAGTCGCCGGCGGACGTGTTCATCTCGCAGAGCCCGGGCGCGATGGACTTCCTGTCCGGCAACGGGCAGCTGGCGGCGCTGCCCGCCACCGTGGTCGACCAGGTCGACGCGAGGTACCGCTCACCCAAGGACGAGTGGGTCGGGCTGTCCGGTCGGGTGCGGGTGCTCGCCTACAACACCGACGAGGTGCCCGAGGCCGACCTGCCCTCCTCGGTGTTCGACCTCACCAGGCCCGAGTACAAGGGCAAGCTCGCGGTCGCCCCCACGAACGGCTCGTTCCAGGACTTCGTCACCGCCATGCGGGCCGACGTGGGTGACGAGAAGGCGCTGGCCTGGCTGGAGGGTCTGAAGGCCAACGGCGCCAAGACCTACGCGAACAACACGGCGATCGTGCAGGCGGTGGGTCGAGGTGAGGTGGCCATGGGCCTCGTCAACCACTACTACAACTTCCAGTTCCTCTCGGAGGATCCCGGGCTGCCGAGCCGCAACCACTCGTTCGCGGACGGGGACATCGGCACCCTCGTCATCCCCAGCTCTGCGAGCATCCTCGCGAGCTCCGACAAGAAGGAGGACGCGGAGCGCTTCATCGCCTTCCTGCTGT
>CAZTVJ010000102.1:0-2707 GCA_964616935.1 uncultured Acidimicrobiales bacterium
GCTGGATCGTGATCGGGCTGGGCCGTCGCGGCATGGGCCGGCCGGGGCACGGTCAAACGCGAACCCTGCTGGAGCCTGCACTCGACTGCGAGGCGCTCACCCTCGACGGCGACGCCGTCGACGAGCAAGGTTCGGCCCAGCCCACCGCCCAGGTGGTCCACCAGATCCTCGACGGTCGCGGACTCGGCCAGGTCGAGCAAGGCCTCGGTCGCGAGCGTCCCCTCGCCCAACGCCACGGCCAGCGGAGCGGCGCGAGCACCACTGGATCGAGCGGCGATACGACCACCCCTGACCGGCCGGGCCGTTGCGCCACGCTGGCCGAGCCATGCCCGCAGCACGGTCAGCGCCTCATCGGCCGATGCCGCACCGGCCGCCAGCACCAGATCGATCGCCGTTCCGCCGTCGCCACACGCCACACACCGCCACCGCGCCGGCTTGGCCGCCATGAGCTCGATCGGGGCCGCGTCGTGGCCGCCACTCGGGCAGGCAAGGGCGGCGCCGAGCAAGTCGGCGGCGAACGCCTCCAGGTCGACCTGACGAAGCAGGACAGCACGGTCGGGGGCGAGCGGTTCCATGGACGGGATGTGTGCCTCGGCCGGCGCGGATCGGAACCTGCTCCGACCGGATGCGGTGGGCGCAGGCCCGGCCACGGTGCGTCGAGCGGTCGCGCGCCCAGACCGGATGCTTCGGCGCAGTGAGACCTCCGGTGAGACCTGCGGTGAGCACTGCGGTGAGACCTCCTGCGCACGCTCGGCCTCATGTCCACGAGCCCTTCCCCCACCACGTCCCCGTCCACCCGAGCCGCCATGACGGCCGCTTGGGACCTCGAGTGGCGCCACCTGCACGACGATCCCCGGACGCCGCGCCGGCTCGCCCAGTGGGCCGCCGCCGAACCCGTGCTCGCTCCCTACGGCGATCTTGATGCCCTGCTCGCGGCGACCGGTCGAGGACTCCCCCAGCTTGACGCCGACCGAGTCCTGGCCGCCGTCGTCCGCCGGGCTGCCGTCGACGACCTGGCTGCACGCGTGGCGCTCCAGCGCGTCCTGCACGGCCTGTTGAACGTCGCATTGCGCCGCTCGGCGTCTTCGCGTTGGCCGGCCCGTGGCTTGTTCGGCGAGCTCACCGCCGCGGCCTGGTTGATCATCCGCACCTATCCTGGCGATCGACGGCCCGTGAAGGTGGCGGTCAACGTCCTGCGCGACGCCGAGTACCACGTGTGCGTCCAGCCCTTTCGGCTGCGGGTCAGCGCCGAGGTGCCCGTCGGCGTGGGTGGAGGGGACGATCTCGACGTCGGCGCCGCAGGGATCGACGGCCAACGGTTGGACCACGCCGGGAACGCCGGGGAGGAGCTGCACGGGCTGCTGCGCGACGGCCTCGCCGCCGGTGTCGATCCGGACGATCTCGACCTGCTCCGATCGCTCTACCTCGACGCCGAACCGGTCGGTTCGGTCGCGGCTCGCCTGGCTGTGTCTCCGAGGACCGTGCTGAATCGCCGTCTGGCGGCCACCGAACGGCTGCGCCATGCGGCCGCCTGAGGTTGCCGGAGATGGCGTCGCGACCGTTGGTTGGCCTCAGCGGGTGGGGGCCGGCCGTAGCAGCTCGCTCCGCACCGCCACAACCTTGGGCGACGGCGCGCCGTCGCCCCACGGGTCGGCCAGCACCGCCCGCTCGTAGCCCTCGAACTCCCGACGCACCCCTGCCATGTTCCCCTGCAGCGCATGGGCGCGCAGGCGCAGGCACACCAGCTCGTCGTGAGCCGGGAGCACTTTCATCCCCTGGCTCGTCGCCCAGAAGGCACCCTCGGCGTCGTCCAGATCGAGGCACCGTGTCGCCAGCTCGACGGCGGCGTTGATCACGAGCAGCGTGAGATGCGACGGCAACGCTTCACCATCGGGCCACAGGTAGCTGCTGCCCGTGTACGGCAGGTCGCGCACAAGGTCGAGACCGGCCCGGAGGGTGGCCACTGCGGCGGAGCCGGACTGGCGGCGCGCGTGCTCGAGGCGGGCGGCCAGCAGGTCGGCGTCGGTGACCACGAGCGCGTGGAGCGGCAGCTCCTCGGCGTAGGTGCGACCCACCCATTCCTCGCCCTCCGGTGGTTCGACCAACCGGGCCAGGCCCCGGCGAGCATCTGACACGACGTTCGCGAAGGTGGCATCTCGCACGTCGCTCTCCCACAGCGCCGTGCGCGCGCCCGAACGAGTCGGGTGGACGCGATGCTGGACAAGCCACGCCACCAGCTCCAGGGCCTTCGCCCGTTCGAAGCTCGCGGCTCGTCCCGCCCGGTCGACGACGTCGACGGCGCCGAGGAGTCGGACGAGCAACGACCAGTCTGGTTCCTCGAAGGCGGCATTCGTCGGCCGTGGTGGCGGTGTCGCCACCACGCGAACGGGCGGCAGCTGGGCGTCGGCCAGCAGCGCGCCGACGTCGGCCAGCTCGTCGGCCGCCAGCCCGACTACCACGAGCGTGGTGCCGAGTGGTTCCAGGCGCCAGCCACCGGCGCACAAGGACAGTCGCCAGCGGGCCGAGGGCATCGGTGCGTCGGTGAGCAGCGCCACCCCGCGCCCGCCGTCGCCGGCCAGCACCGCCAGATCGGCGAGATCGCGTCGCTCGGCCGAGCCGGCGAGCGCCACGACGACGACGGGCTCCCACAGCTCGTCAGGCCGCTCGGCGCGCAAGGCGAACGTGGACGCCACCGACGAACGCTCGA
>CAZTVJ010000103.1:0-6283 GCA_964616935.1 uncultured Acidimicrobiales bacterium
GACCACCGCGGTGACGCCCACGACCGAAGCAGGGTCGACCACCACGGCCGCGTCCACGACCGCCCCGCCCACCACGGTGCCCGTGCCGCCGACGACCGGGAGCCCCACCAGCGTCGTGCCGACCGTCGTGCCGACCAGCGTCGCACCACCGGTCACCACCAACCCTGAGCAGGTCACGACCACGACCACGAGCGCCGGGTCCACGACGGCACCGGGCACGACGCAGCCGGGGCAGACCACGACGACGAACGTGGTGAGCCCCACGTCGATCAGCCCGACATCGATCGACCCAGCCGCAACCACGACGACCATCGTGACGACGGGTGCCTCCACCGATCGGACCGTCACCTTCGGCGTCGCGCTCGCCCTGGTCGGTCTCTTCGTCCTGATGCTCGCCGCCCGCTGGCGCAAGACCGAGGCGAGCTGAGGCTCGGATCTCGGCGGCGCTCGGCCGCAGGCCGGCGGGCGGCTCGGTACGCTCAGCCGGATGCCCGACGATGCCGGTGATGCGGCCGCCCTTGCCCGCCTGGAGCAGATCGGCGACGACCTCGAGGGGGTCGAGCAGGCCTTGACGCGGCTGGACGAGGGCACATACGCGACGTGCGAGGTGTGCGCGGCGCCGCTCGACGAGGCAGGGCTGGCCGCCGACCCGGTCCGACGACGGTGCGAGTCCCACCGGGCGCCATGAGCAGAGCCCGCACCGTCGTCGCTGGGGGCGCGGCCGCCGCCGTCGTGGGCACGTCGATCGCGGCCGGCGCCGCCCTCCGCGACCCCGTCCGGCGCCGACGGATCGAGCGATCGGCGCGGGTGTGGCGCTTGAGCACCCGGCGGGCCGCGCACTGGACCGTCGTCAAGGTGCGGGGCGTCGGTGCCGACGAGGAGCGCAAGGCCGCGCTCGAGCAGCAGTTCGCCATCCGCTCGGCGGAGGACGTCGCCGCCGAACTGGGGAACATGAAGGGCGCCATCATGAAGCTTGGCCAGCTGGTCAGCTTCATCGCCGAGGGGTTGCCGCCGGAGGCCCAACAGGCGCTGGCGAGCCTCCAAGCCGACGTCGCACCCATGGCGCCGAGCCTGGCCGAGACCGTCGTGCGCAGCGAGCTGGGCGCCGATCCCGAGCACCTGTTCCTCGATTGGAACCCGGTGCCCGTCGCTGCCGCGTCGGTCGGCCAGGTGCATCGAGCGGTGCTGCGCGACGGGCGGGTCGTGGCGGTCAAGGTGCAGTACCCGGGCGTCGACGAGGCGATCATGAGCGACCTCGACAACGCCGAGGTGCTCTACGGGCTGGTGTCGGCGTTCTCGTTGAAGGGGCTGGACGTGAAAGCCCTGGTCGACGAGCTGCGCCTGCGGATGGGCGACGAGCTCGACTACCGGCTCGAGGCCGCCAGCCAGACCGAGTTCGCCGACATCTACCGGGATCATCCCTTCATCCACGTTCCCGACGTCGTGCCGGCCTACTCGGCGCAGCGGGTCATCACCAGCGAGTGGGCCGACGGTCTCACGTGGGCGGAGTTCGAGGCGAGCGCGTCGGAATCGGCGAGGCAGCGGGCCGGTGAGGTGCTCTTCCGCTTCGCCCAGGGCTCGATCAACCGCCACGGCGTGTTCAACGGCGACCCGCACCCCGGGAACTACCGGTTCCACCCCGATGGGTCCATCACCTTCCTCGACTTCGGCTTGGTGAAGCGCTGGTCGCCCGGTGAGTGGGAGCGCCTGTCGCCGTGCATGGACGCCATCCTCCACGGTGACCCGGAAACGCTGATGCAGGCGATGGTCCGCACGGGCTTCCTTCCGGCGACGACCGCCCTCGATCCGCTGCACGTGTACGACTACGTCAGCGCGCCCTACCTGCCCTACCTCACCCCCGAGTTCACCTTCTCGCGGCAGTTCACCGCGGAGGCGCTGGGCCGGGTCGCCGACATCAACGGGCCATCAGCCGCCGTGATCCGCGAGCTCAACATGCCGCCCAGCTTCGTGATCCTCGACCGGGTGGTCTGGGGTGTCAGTGCGCTCCTCGGCAAGCTGGGTGCGGCAGGCCCGTGGCGAGGCATCCTCGCGGAGTACCGCTGGGGTGAACCGCCGGCCACCGAGCTGGGCCGGGTGGACGCCGCGTGGTGGGCCGGTCGCTCGACCCATGGGTCAAGGTAGGGTCGAGCAAGCCGCCGAAGGGGGAATCGACGATGGCCGATCCGTACAAGCCGCGAGCGCCGTTCGCACCCTGGGACCGGCGTGAGCTGCCCGGTGCGTTCGACGTCGAGGAATCGGCCCGCCGGGTGGGGAACTACACCTGGATCGAGATGCGCCTGTTCGAGGCGCTCGGCGGGTGGGTTGCCACCGTGCCCGAGCTGGACGTGAAGATGCGCCTCGGCACCCACTGCTACCACCACGCGTGGCATGCCGACCTCTGGTACAAGCGCCTGCCTGAGCTGCGAGAGATGAACCCCGACCGGCTCACGGCGCCGCCCAACGACACGATGGTCCGCTTCGTCGAGGCCATGACCGAGCCCGAGGCGCCCGAGCTGACGATCGAGAAGCTGGTCGGCGTCTACCGGGTGCTGATCCCCCACAAGGTCGCGGCGTACACGTACCACCTCAACAACACGAGCCAGATCACCGATGCCCCGACCATGCGGTCGATCCGGTTCATCCTGCAGGACGAGTTCGACGACTGGCGCGACGGCGAGATGCTGATCCAGTCGCTCATCGAGACCCCGGCCGAGGTGGAGCGGGCCGCCGCCCACCAGGTGCGCCTGGAGACGTTGATGGTCGAGGCGGGCGGCATCACCGGCCCGGGGTCCATCGGCTTCCCGTTGGCCGGAGAGGGCGGCTGACGTGCGGCGGTTCTGGCCTGCGGGACAGCTGGCCCGCGACGAGCGCTTCCACACGATCACCATGCAGGAGCGCTCGGCCGACCCTCGTGGCGCCAGCCGGGCGGCGTCCGACGCTCCCGCCGCGGCCCAGCGGTCGAACCGCCTCACGCCGTCTCGCAAGGACGCGTCCGACGCCGCACGCGGGCTGATGCACGGCATCCTCGTCGGTGAGGTGCAGGCGCTGGAGGGCGCCGGGCGCACGTGCTTCGACTTCGAGACGGGCACGGACGCCCCCTTCGCGCTCAAGCTGGACATGGCCCGTCAGTGCTGGGACGAGGCTCGCCACGTCGAGATCTCGGTGAAGCTGAGCGAGTGGATGGGCACGGGGATCGGCGACTACGCCGAGAACACCGTGCTGTTCGAGGCCGCCTGCTCGCACGATCCGGTCCTTCGCCTTGCCGGCGTGAACCGTGCTCTGGAAGGTCTCGCCATCGACGTCTTCACGACGATGAAGGACTTCGGCGACGTGGCCGGCGACCCGGTGCTCGAGTTCTGCGAGGACTGGATGCTGGCCGACGAGGTGACGCACGTGAAGATGGGCTCGGACTGGCTGCGGCGCCTCACCGAGACCGACCCCGAGCGGCGCAAGGCTGCGCTCGAGTTCCAGCAGGTGGTCGACAAGCTCTTCAGCTACGCCGGCACCCGGTCGGACTCTGACGAGTCCAGCATCGGCCTCGCTCGGCGCTTCCGGGAGCTGGCCGGCTTCACCGACGACGAGATCGAAGAGATCGCCAGCCTGTCGGCCGAGGCCCTCGCCGAGGCCAAGGTCCGCCGCGGCGAGGCCCGCGACGAGGCCTCGTCGAGCTTCGTGCAGGCCGCCGGCTGATGGCCGTAGAGGTGCTTCCCGAGCAGTTCGCGCTGGTCCTGTTCGACGCGCCCACGATCGAGCGCGCCATGGGCGCACTGCTCGGCCGCCTCGGCTGGGAAGGCCGAGCGGTGCGCGTCGAGGTGGACGAGACGTCGCCCATCGCCCGCGTCCGGGTGCAGTCCGGCGATCCGCTCGTCCTGCTGGTCGACAGCGGCGCGTTCGAGGACACCCGGCGACCCCGTGAGCTGTCCGAGCTGGCTGTCGCCACCGCCGCGGGGCGGATGCTGCTGCGCGTTCGAGATCGGGAGAGCGGTGCGTTCGACGTCGCCCCGGCCGACGACGACCTCACGCTGGCCGAAGCCGCAGCGTGGGACGTCCACTCCATCGGCCGGCTCGGTCGGCTGGGCTACGAGGTGAACCGCCAGCGGTGGCTGTACAACTTCCGCAACCGTCACGGCTTCACCGACACGGCCGACGGCATCTTCGACGCGCTGTGGCTGGCCGAGGGCCTCACGTGGGCCGAGCTGTCCGAGCGGTCGGGCCGGGCCCTCGCGGCTCGCCAGCCGGTCTGACGGGCTCCCCCCCAACCATCTGCGGGCGAATACCCACATCTGTTGTTGGCGCTCGCCCGCGGATGGGGATGTCGGGCGGCCAGGCTTGGCGCGGCCTGCTCGGCGGCGTATCAGCGGAGGTCGTGGGCGCTGATGCTCTCCAGCAGATCGATCGACGGTGGCGCCGTCAGCAGGCCCTGGCAGGCTTCGGCCATCTCCACCATGTCGGGCGAGTCGAAGTGGGCCTGCTGGGCCGCGGGAGCGTCCCACTTCTGCAGGATCACGAACCGGCCCGGCTGCGTGGCCGAGGCGCACAGGTCGACGTTGCGGCACCCGTCGTGGCCCCGCGCCAGCACGACGTACTTCGACAGGACGGCGAGCAGGCGCTCGGCGTCGGCGGCGTCGAATTGCATGGTCACGATCGTGAGCTCGATGTCGTCCGGCATGTCGTCCTCGGGCTCAGATGCCACCGTCAGTGACGTTTCGGCCACTCTCAGGTGAACCCAGGGTGACCAAGAATCCCGGTCTCGGTGTCAGCGCAGGTGGAAGGGGTTGACCTCGTCGTTATCGTAGTACCCGTCCCCACCCGTTGAGCCTGTTGCCCTGCCCGGCTCGGCGGCCAGAACGAGGAGTTCGCCTTGGCCAAGGAGCGCGTCGAGCGCGACGAAGAAGATCTCGTCCGCCTCTACCTGACCGACATCGGCCAGTACCCGCTGCTGACGAAGGACGACGAGGTTCGCCTGGCCAAGGCCATCGAGGGCGGTGTCGCCGCCCGCCAGCAGCTGGAGGCCGGCGGCAAGGACGTCACCGCGGCCAAGAAGCGCGAGCTGCGTCGTCATGCCAAGGAGGGCGAGGACGCCGAGCGGACGTTCGTGCAGTCCAACCTCCGCCTGGTGGTCTCGATCGCCAAGAAGTACCAGGCATCGGGGCTCCCCCTGCTCGATCTCATCCAGGAGGGCAACCTCGGGCTCATGCACGCCGTCGAGAAGTTCGACTGGCGCAAGGGCTTCAAGTTCTCCACCTATGCCACGTGGTGGATCCGCCAGGCCATCACCCGCGGCATCGCCAACACGGGCCGCACCATCCGGCTGCCGGTCCACGCTGGCGACACCCTCGCCCGCCTCCAGAAGGCCCGAGCCCGGCTCGAGCTGAAGCTCGGCCGCCCGGCCACCCTGGCCGAGCTGTCGGCCGAGGTGGAGATGCCCGAGGACAAGGTCACCGAGGCCCTGCGCTTCGCGGCCGAGCCCCTCTCGCTCTCCGAGCCGCTGCGCGAGGACGGCGATGCCGAGCTGGGCGACGTCGTCGAGGACCGTTCCGCCGAGTCCCCCTTCGAGGTGGCGGCGACGGCGTTGCTCCCTGACGAGATCAACCGGCTGCTGGCCCCGCTCGACGACCGTGAGCGCGAGATCCTGAAGCTGCGCTTCGGGCTCGACCGCGGCGAGCCCCGCACGCTGGAAGAGGTCGGCGAGCACTTCAACCTCACGCGGGAGCGCATCCGCCAGATCGAGGCGAGGGCGATGTCGAAGCTGCGCCACCCGTCGAGCGATACCGGCGCGAGGGACCTGCTCGCCGTCTAGGAGACCTGGAGGAGCAGCTTGCCCTCGTGGCCGCCCGTGAGCAGGGTGTCGAGCGCGTCGGGGAAGCTCTCGATGCCGTGCACGACGTGTTCGTGCATCTTGAGGCGCCCTTCGGCCATCCAGCCGGCCAGGGCTTGCTCGGCCTCACCGAAGCGAGCGACGAAGTGCGTGACGGCGAACCCCTCCATGCGGGCGTGGCGCTCGGCCAGCTTCAGGTAGTTGCTCGGACCGGCCACGCGGTCCATGTGCTCGTACTGCGAGATGGCACCGCAGATCACGATTCGACCGCGCTCGCGGATCTGGAACAGCACGGCGTCGAGGATGGCGCCGCCGACGTTGTCGAAGAGCACGTCCACGCCGTCGGGGGCCAGCTCGCGCAAGCGCGCCGGCACGGCGTCGTGCTTGTAGTCGATGGCCGCGTCGTAGCCCAGCTCGTCGACCAGGAACGCGGCCTTGCGTGGCCCGCCGGCGATGCCGATGACG
>CAZTVJ010000104.1:0-3601 GCA_964616935.1 uncultured Acidimicrobiales bacterium
CCGCCGTCGTGCACCCAGGCCGGCCCCGCCGCACCCCGGCGGGTGGGCCGTCGGCGGCCTGCTCCCACCACCACCTGGTCCCAGGCCACCTCGTGGCCCTTCGCCGCCCACGGCAGCTCCCTTGCGGTCCGCCACCGGACGAGGAGCCACGCCTCGCGCGCCTGGCGGGCCCGGGCCGGGTCGAACGGCACCTCGACGGTCTCGCTGCGGCCGGGCGCGACCGAGACCCGCGGCAGCCGCCCGGCCTGCACGACCTCGCCGTCCACGACCAGCTCCCACGTGCCCCGCAGCCAGTCCAGGTCGGTGAACCACTGCCGGTTCTCGATGCGGACGCGCCGGCGACGCACATCGCCGGCGGCGACCCTCACGGGCCGATGGACCCACGCCACCTCCCGCAGCGCGGGGTGCGGCGTGCCGTCCGACCCCACCAGGCCGTCGGCCACGAAGTTCGCGTCGTTGGGCTCGTCGCCGAACTGGCCGCCATAGGCGTAGCGCCACCGCCCGTCGGGGAGCGTCTGGCGCAGCCCGTGGTCCTTCCACTCCCACAGGAAGCCGCCCTGGAGCCCAGGCGTCGTTTCGAACGCATCCCAGTACTCCGCCAGCGTGCCGTTCGAGTTGCCCATCGCGTGGCTGTACTCGCACAGGATCCAGGGGCGGACGTCGGTCGTGGCGCTGGCGGACGAGACGAGGTGGTCGATCCGCGGGTACATCGGGCAGATCACGTCGGTGACGGCATGCCCGCCCTTGTCAAGACCACCGGTGTCCGGCGCGCCGAACCACGTCCGCATGATCGCGCCCTCGTAGTGGAGCGGCCGGGACGGGTCGTACGCGCGGATCCAGCCGGCGAGCGCCTCGTGGTTCACGCCATAGCCCGCCTCGTTGCCGAGCGACCACAGGACGACACAGGGATGGTTCTTGTCCCGCTGCACCATGCGGGCGCCGCGCTCCAACCACGTCGGGCGGTAGTCCGGGTCGTCACAGAGCGAGTCGTTGAACGCGTGGCTCTCGATGTCGGCCTCGTCGACCACGTAGAGGCCGAGCTCGTCGCAGAGGTCCAACAAGCGCGGGTCGTTCGGGTAGTGCGAGCACCGGACGGCGTTGACGTTGTGCCGCTTCATGCTCACGAGGTCGGCTCGGATGTCCTCGGCGGTGACGGCCTTGCCGCGATCGGGATGGTGGTCGTGTCGGTTGACACCGCGGATCATCACCCGCTCGCCGTTGATCAGCAGCGCCCGGTCGCCGATCTCCACCTGCCGGAACCCGACCGTTTCGGCCACCGCCTCCACCACCTCGCCCACCGGCCCGAGCAGGCTGAC
The DNA here is from genome assembly GCA_964616935.1 of uncultured Acidimicrobiales bacterium. Lineage (GTDB taxonomy): Bacteria > Actinomycetota > Acidimicrobiia > Acidimicrobiales > Ilumatobacteraceae > CAZTVJ01. Next base: position 1,317 of record CAZTVJ010000104.1, read on the forward strand.
GATCAGCCGGTAGCGATGCGGCTGCTCGGCCGACCACCGCGCTACGCCCGGCAGCTCGACCGCGAGGTCGACGACATGCCCCGAGAACACATACGGCCGCACATCCACGGGCACCTCGCCCCGCAGCGCCTGCCCGACCGCCCGACCGCCCCACGTCTCGAGCCGCGCCTGGACCGACCAACCCGCCCGGACATCGGGCAGCGCATCGAAGCCGACCGACGCTCGCACCCGCAGGGTGCCGGTGGCGAGGTCGTCGGCCAGACCCGCATCGATCCGCACGTCGGCCAGGTGCACTGGCCCCGTCGCGTAGAGGAAGACCTCGCGCGGGATCCCACCCATCCACCAATGGTCCTGATCCTCGACGTAGCTCTGCGCCGACCACTTCACGACCACCAGCGCCAGGTCGTTGGCGCCCGGCTGAAGGAACGTCGTGAGGTCGAACTCCTGAGCGAGCCGGCTGTCCGTGCCGAGGCCCACCGGCCGGCCGTTCAGCCAAACCGCCAGGACGCTCTCGGCGCTCCCGACGCTCAGCACGACCCGGCGGCCCCGCCACGCTCGCGGGAGCCGAAACGTCGTCCGGTAGACGCCCGTGGGGTTGGCGGCCGGAACGTCGGGCGGCCGACCGGAGAACGGCATCTGCACGTTCGTGTAATGGGGCCGATCCCACCCCTGCAACGTCCAGTGCCCCGGTACGTCGATCGTCGCCCAACCCGAGGTGTCGATCCCGGCGGCGACGTCGGCCGCGGTCACCGCCTCTGCGGCCTCGTGAAGGCGGAAGCGCCACCGCCCGTCCAGCGAGCGGAACCACGGGGAGGCCTCCCGAGCCCGGGGCGCTCCGGCATCGGTCGGGTGGGCGATGAGCGGGCTGCGCATCGCCAGACGACCAACGGAGACCAGCTCGGGCCGGGTCCACGGACGGGGACCGAACGCCTCGAGGGCGCCCGCCGGGACGCTCTTGGTGCTCATGGCCGGTCGTTCAGGCCTGGGGCACGGCGGCGGTGTGCTCGACGGTCACGCCACCCACCTTCGCACACCGTGGCGCGATTCCCGTACGCGCCGGCGCGGCCAGGCTCAGGACTGGCGGGAGCGGCCTGGTGCGCTGCGGCGACGGCCGGCGGGCCGCCCCGTTCCCGAGCGCGGGCCCTGGTTCCTGAGCGGGCGTGGCTCCGCCAAGGCGGGCAGGGCGCCGGGCAAGCCGAGCTCGCGCTGGAGCGCCTGGGCCTTCTTGCGATCGTCGGGCACCACGAGCGATACGACGGCACCGTGGCCGCCGGCGCGAGCCGTGCGACCCGAGCGGTGCACGTAGTCCTTGGCGTCCTCGGCCGGGTCCCAGTGCAGCACGACGGCCACATCGTCGACGTGGATGCCGCGGGCAGCGACGTCGGTGGCCACGAGGGCCTGCACGTCGCCACGGCGGAACGCTTCGAGCGCCTTCTCTCGCTGGGACTGCGTGCGGCTGCCGTGCACCACTGCGGAGCGGACCCCGGCCTGGTGGAGCTGGCGAGCCACGCGGTCAGCACCATGGCGGGTGCGGCAGAACACGATGCCCTGCCCGTGGTCGCGCAGCACTCGCGCCGCCTCACCGACCTTGGCGACCCGCTCGACCTCCAGGAACTGGTGTGTCATGCGGTCGAGCTCTTCGGGCTCGGCGGCCAGCTCGTGGCGCACCGGGTCGTGCTGGTAGTTGCGGATCAGCGTATCGACGTCGCCGTCGAGCGTGGCCGACCACAGCATCGTCTGGCGGCTCCGAGGCGTCATGTCGAGGAGCTTGCGCACCTGGGGCAGGAACCCCATGTCGGCCATGCGGTCGGCCTCGTCGATGACCATGACCTGCACCTGGGAGAGGTCTACGAGACCTTGCTGCACCAGGTCGGTGAGCCGCCCCGGGGTAGCCACCACTACCGCAGCGCCGCGGCGCATCGCATCGGCCTGGAAGCGCTGCGGAGCTCCACCGTAGATGGCCACGACGAAGTGCCGGCGAGCCTTGGCGAGGGGCACGAGTGCCTTCGTCACCTGGATGGCGAGCTCGCGGGTGGGGACCAGTACGAGCCCGGTGGGCTTGTGAGGCTGGGCCTTGGTCACGCGCACGACGAGCGGGATGCCGAAGGCAAGGGTCTTGCCCGAGCCGGTGGGGGCGCGGCCACAGAGGTCGATGCCGGCAAGACCGTCGGCCATCGCGGCCTGCTGGACGGGAAAGGGGTGCTCGATGCCCTCACGGTGGAGGATGCGAACAAGGTCGTCGGGAACGCCGAGCTCGGCGAACGTCGTCGACGGCGCGGGGCGCG
>CAZTVJ010000105.1:0-1945 GCA_964616935.1 uncultured Acidimicrobiales bacterium
TGTCCATCCTCACCGCTACCGGCGCCATCCACCGCGTACCGCTGGCCGACAAGCGCGCCATCGCCCGCGCCGTGATCGACCACGTCGTCACCTGCCGGCGATCCCTCGACCCCCCGACCGGTCCCTCGACCGGGTCCACCCGCAACCAGGAGCATCCGTGACCGTCAGCCCCCCGCCCACCACGAGCCGCCCGGAGGGCGTCCGATGACCCGCCAATGGACCTTCACCTCGGAGTCCGTCACCGAGGGGCACCCCGACAAAATGGCCGACCAGGTCTCCGACGCGGTGCTGGATGCCATCATCGGGGTGGACCCGAGCTCACGCGTGGCCTGCGAGACCTTGCTCACGACCGGCCTGTGCGTCGTGGCCGGCGAGATCACCACGAACGCCTACGTGGACATCCCGCGCATCGCTCGCGACACGATCAAGGGCATCGGCTACGACCGTGAGTCCTACGGCTTCGACGGCAACACCTGTGGTGTCATCGTGTCGATCGACGAGCAGTCGCCCGACATCGGCCAAGGCGTCGACAAGTCCGAGGAGACCCGTACGGGCAAGAGCGGCGAGGACGTTCTCAACGCCCAGGGCGCCGGCGACCAAGGGATGATGTTCGGCTACGCCAGCAACGAGACGGCCGACCTGATGCCGCTGCCCATCTGGCTGGCCCACCGGATGGCCGAGCGCCTGGCCGAGGTGCGCCGGGCCGACATCGTCCCCTACCTCCGCCCCGACGGCAAGACGCAGGTCACCTTCGACTACGAGGACGACCGCCCCGTCCGCCTGCGGACGGTGCTCGTCTCCACCCAGCACGCGCCGGGCGTCGACCGGGACGGGATGATCAAGCCAGACCTCGTGGAGCACGTCATCCGTCCCGTCGTCCCCGAGCAGTTCCGCGAGGACGGCTACGAGGTGCTGGTCAACCCCACCGGTGTGTTCGAGCTGGGTGGCCCGCACGCGGACACCGGGCTCACCGGGCGCAAGATCATCGTCGACACGTACGGCGGCATGGCTCGCCACGGCGGCGGTGCGTTCTCCGGCAAGGACCCTTCGAAGGTCGACCGCTCGGCCGCCTACGCCGCGCGCTGGGTGGCCAAGCACGTGGTTGCCTCCGGTGCGGCCCGTCGGTGCGAGGTGCAGGTGGCCTACGCCATCGGCGTCGCTCAGCCGGTGTCGATCCTGATCGAGACGTTCGGCAGCCACAGCGTCGACGAGACGAGGATCGAGCAGGCCGTGCGCGAGGTGTTCGACCTCCGCCCGGCCGCCATCATCCGCGACCTGGACCTGCGTCGGCCCATCTTCAAGAAGACCGCTGCGTACGGGCACTTCGGCCGCCCTGATCCGGAGTTCACCTGGGAGCAGCTGACCAGGCTCACCGACTTCACGGCCGCCGTCGGGCTGGCCTGACGGCGCTGCACCTCGACGAACCGCTCGTCGCCCGAGTCCTTCCGGACGTGGCCGGCCTCCACAAGACGTTCGACTACCTCGTGCCCGAACACCTCGCGTCCCAGGTGCTGGTCGGCTCCCTGGTCCGCGTGCCCTTGCACGGGCGCCGGGTGGGTGGCTGGGTGGTCGAGCTCGGTGGCCCGGCGCCGGGTGGCGTCGCTCTCAAGCCCATCGCCAAGGTGACAGGGCGGGGACCGTCCCGCGAGGTCATCGACCTGGCTCGGTGGGCGGCGTGGCGATGGGCCGGCCCCGTGCGGTCGTTCCTCGCGACCGCCTCACCACCCGCAGCCGTGGCCGGGCTTCCGCCTTCGCCAAGACCATCGGTGCCAGTGCCCCCGCCCCTCGACGCCTTGGCGACGGCCGCGCTGACCGAGCGCCGCGCCGTCGTACGGCTACCACCGGCGGCCGATCCCCTCGCCGTCGTACTGGCCGCGGCGGGGCTCGGCGACACCTTGGTGGTCGCGCCGTCCGTCGCGCAGGCTCGCCTGCTGGCGGCGCGCGC
>CAZTVJ010000106.1:0-5721 GCA_964616935.1 uncultured Acidimicrobiales bacterium
CGTGGCCGGCTGGATGGCGCCCGGGGGGGCGGGGTTCGCCGGGGTCACGCCCACCCGCCTGTTCGACAGCCGCGCCTCGAGGCGGCTGGGTGCGCAGGCCGTGGTCAACGTGCCCGTCGCCGGGCGCGCCGGCGTGCCCGCCGGTGCCGTGGCCGCGTCGCTCAACGTGACGGCCACCGGCGCGACCGGGACCGGCTACGTGACTGCGTGGCCGTGCGACCAGCGCCAGCCCGTGGCCTCGATCGTCAACGTGACCCCCGATGTCAACCGGGCCGACAACGCCGTCATCCCGCTGTCCGCGCGCGGCGACGTCTGCCTGTACGTCGATGCCTCGATGCACCTGATCGTGGACGTCACCGGCTGGTACGGCGCTGGGGGCCGGCCCATCCAGTCGGTCGTGCCGCTGCGCCGGCTGGACACCCGGATCGGCCAGGGCGGCTACGGGCGGCCCGGGGGTGGGCAGTCGGTCACCCTCGCCGTCGCCGGGCGCGACGGCATCCCGGCCACGGCGACGGCAGTGCGGGTCAACCTGACCGCGGTCGCGCCGGGTGGCACCACGTTCGTGACGGCGTACCCCTGCGGGCGGTACCCGCCGACCATCTCGAACCTGAACACCGAGGCCGCCAGCCCGGCGCGCGCCAACGGTGCCACCGTCCCGCTCGGCCCGGGTGGCCAGCTCTGCCTGTACAGCCCGACCAGCACCGACCTGCTCGTCGACGTGGAGGGCTACGTGAGCTGAACCCGATGCCTGCCGGGCGCGGCCGGGCCGCGCGCTGGTGCGGCTAGCGTCCCCCGCCGCCATGCCTTCGTCGTCCGGCGCCCCTGCGTTCACGGCCATCGCACCTTGCCTCGACGGCGTCGAGGGCTGGCTCACGCTCGATCAGGCGGAGGCCCTCCACGAGGCCGCAAGCCCGCTGGTCGCCGGTCAGCGCGTGGTGGAGATCGGCTCGTTCCGGGGTCGCTCGACCACCGTCCTCGGCCTCACGGCCGGTCCCGGGGTGGAGGTGATCGCCATCGACCCCCACGCCGGCAACGATCGAGGCCCGAACGAGATCGACGGGTACGCCACCGAGGCCGCCGGCGACCACGACGCCTTCCGGGCCAACCTGGCCCGGGCCGGGCTCACCGACCGGGTGCGTCACGTCCGCACGTTCTCCGACGAGGCCCTGGGCGCCGTCGACGGCCCAGTGCACGTCCTGTTCATCGACGGCGCCCACCGGTTCGGTCCTGCCTCCGCCGACATCCGCCAGTGGGGCGCACGCGTGGCCGACGGCGGCACGATGCTCATCCACGATGCGTTCTCCTCCATCGGGGTCACGGCCGCGATCGGGCGCGAGCTGCTGGCCTCGCGTCGCTTCCGGTACGTCCGGCGCGCCGGATCGCTGGCGGTCTACCGGGCCGGACCACCGCTGAGCGGCACCGAGCGCCTCGCCAACGGCGGGCGCCAGCTGGCGCAGCTGCCCTGGTTCGTGCGCAACGTGGCCATCAAGGGCCTGATCACGTTGCACCTCGGACGCTTCACGCGCGTCCTCGGCCACGAGGCGGCGACGTGGCCCTACTAGGACGCTCGGCGGTGGTCGCGGTGGTGACGTGCGTCGCGGCCGTGGGAGTGGTTGCGACGGCATGCGCGCCAGGGCCAGACCTCGCCGGGCCTGTCGCCCTGCCGCCGGTCACGACGGAATCAGCACCGACGACCGCTGCCGTCACCGACGCGGCTCCCAGCACGACCGTCGTCTCGGTGCCGCCGACCACGCTGGCGCCGCTGGCGCCGCCACGCGTTGGCGTGTTCGGCGACTCGACGGCGATCCGAATGGGCCAGGGGCTGGCGGCTTACGGGCAGCGCACTGGTGCGTTCGAGGTCGTGGTGAACTTCGGTCGAGTCGGCTGCGGGGTCGAGCGCGGCGGGCAGCGCCGGTTCCAGGGAAGCGTCTTCACCCTGGTCGACTTCTGTGGTGAGCTCGACGAGCGATGGGCCGAAGCCGTCGCCGAGCGCCCGATCGATGTGGTGGTCGTCCAGACCGGCATGTGGGAGACGGTCGAGCGCCGCCTGCCCGGCGACGCCCACTGGCGCCGGATCGGCGACCCGGTCCTCGACTCAGTCCTCCGGGGGGAGATCTTGGCGGCCGACGCGTTCTGGGCCGGGCGCAGCATCCCGGTGGTGTGGGTGCGGGCCCCGACGCCCAGCTACCTCGAGCGCGACCCGGGCACCATGGAGCGCTTCAACGAGCTGCTCGAGCAGGCCGTCGCGTTCGACACCACTGCGACGACGGTCACCCTCGATCGGTACCTCGACGGTCTCAGCGCGGCCGAGAAGGCTCGCCTGCGTCCCGATGGGATCCACTTCACGCCCGACACGGCGGTCTTGGTGGCCGATACGTGGCTCGGGCCACAGGTCAGCTCGGCGATCGATCAGGTACGCCGGGCGGCCCTCGCATCACGCCCGGGCTGAGCTCGTCCGGCCGCCACCGCCGCCACAGCGCGTCGACGGCGGCGCCTGCAGCCACGATCAGCACAACATCGGCCCCGGCGCGAAAGCGCGTGTTCCCCACCGAGGCCAGGCTCACCAGGACGCTGGCGGCGACCGGTGTGAGGAGCAGGACGAGGTCGCGCGGGCGGCGCCGCAACACCACGAACCCGCCGATCGCCGCGGCAAGCACGAGGACATGGGCCCGATGGGCGAGCGTGTGCCAACGATGGGAACGACCCTCGAGGGTCTCCCAGGAGACCTGGCCATCGGGGTCCCACAGACCCCAGGTGCGCAGCACTCGGACCGCCGCTACGGCCGGAACCTCGGTGACGTGGTCCGTTGCGTAGTCGAGTCCGGCCGCCGTCCAGCGGCGCGTGCGCGCCAGCTCGTCGTCGTCCAGCCCGGTCGTGTCGACGGCGCGAACGCACGCGAGGAGCCACAGCCCGCGTTGCGGGCCACCGTAGACGGGGTCGCAGTTGCCACCCGCGAGGAGCGTGCCGGCATTGGTCGAGGTCACCACCACCCCGCCCAGCGCCACGCTGCTGCGCACCGCCCACGAGCCCAACACGGCCGCGACACCCACCGCGAGCAATGCCAGGACGGCCAGCAGGTGGCGCAGCGATGGTCGTCCGCCGGTCCAGGCGATGAGCGCGGCAGCGACGGGCACCAGCAGGACCGCCTCGGAGCGGGTCAGCGACGTCGCGCCGAGCAGGAGCCCGAGCAACACAAGGTCGTACCAATGGCTGCGCCGGTGCATCGCCACGTGGATCGTCAGGAGCGACGCCGCCACCAGCAGCATGTAGAGCCCCTCGGCCTGGAGGGAGGCGTCGTGCTCGATGAGGACCGGGCTGAGCGCGGCCAGCGCGGCGGCCACGATGCCGGCCCGATCACCGGCGATCCGCCGGCCCAGGAGACCGACGAGCGCAACGGTGACGACGCCGAGGCACGCGCCGAGGACACGTTGGCTGGTGGGGGAGTCCAGCCCGACCAGGTCGGCCAGGGCCAGGATGAAGGGGTGCATCGGGGGGAACTCGGCGGTGGCGACGGCCAGGCCTGTGGCGAGCAGCTCGCGGGGGCGCACGTAGCCGTCGCCCGCGGCAAGGACGCGCCCGAGGAGGTGGTAGGTCTCGGCATCACCCACAAGGGGTAGGTGGCGGGCGGTCCTCACGATGTAGGTGAGCCGGGCCACCAGCGCGACGAGGCAGGTGACGGCCAGGGCCCAAGGGAACCAGCGCCGCTGGGTCATCGTCAGGGCACGACGGGGGCGGCGCGACCGGTGCCCACCGGTGCGCCTCCAGCCTTCTCCTCGTGGTACTCCTGCTCGACGTTCACGGCCCAGATGTCGTGGTTGGCGCCCTTCACGATGTTCTCGACGGTGAGCATCGCCGTGTACATCGAGTGATCCTGGTTGTTGTAGCGGTGCATGCCGTTGCGGCCGACCGGGTGGACGTTGACGGCATGGGCGGCGAGCCAGGCCCGCAGCACGTCCACGTTGTCGGCGTAGGACGCGTCGTACACCGGGTAGGCCTTCGGCATCCTCACGACGTAGCCGCCCTCCACCACGCCGGGATCGACGAGGCCGAGCCGCTGCAGCTCCTCCGTACCGAGCGCAACCAGGTCGTCGTCGGGGCGCAGCCACCAGTCGTCACCCTCGTTGACGAAGTACTCCAGCCCGAGGCACGTGCGGCCGTCCTTCACCAGGTACGGCGACCAGGAGCCGAAGTTCTGGATGCGGCCGAGCTTCACCTCGGGGGAGTGGACGTAGATCCAGTTGTCGGGGAAGGCGTAGCGCTCGGGCACCACCAGCGCCACGGTCAGGAAGTCTCGATAGCGCAGGCCGTCGGCCGCGTTGAGCACCTCGGCCGGTGGCGGCGGGTCCATCGCCCGTACCAGCGAGCTGATGGGCATGGACGAGACGACGGAGGTCGCCGGCAGCCGCCGCTCACCGGTCGGTCCCTGCACCACCACGCCGGTGGCAACACCATCGGCGTGCTCGATGCGAACCACCTCGGTCTCGAGCTGCACCTCGGTGCCGGCGTCGACCACCTTGTCCCGGCACGCCTCCCACATCATCCCGGGACCAAGCTTCGGGTACTGGAACTCCTCGATGAGCGAGGTGATGTCCGTCTGGTTGCGCCGGGGGAGCAGGGAGTTCAGCACGGCCTTGCCGAGACTGAGGTTCTTGATGCGCTGCGCGGCCCAGTCGGCCTGGATGTCCTTGGCCGGAACGCCCCAGACCTTCTCGGTGTAGGTCTTGAAGAAGATGCGGTAGAGGCGCCAGCCGAACCGTGACGCGGTCCATCCCTCGAAGGTGGTGGTGTCGGCCGGCTTCTTGACGCGAACCCAGAGGTACGAGCCGACGCAACGGGTGGCCTCGACGATGCCCAACCCCTTCAGCGCGTTCATGGCTCGCAGCGGGTAGTCGAAGAAGGCGCCGTTGTAGTAGATGCGGCTCATCCGGGGACGAAGCAGGAAGTCCTCGTCGGGCAGGATCTCGTGCCAGAACGTCTCCACCTCCGGCACCTTGGTGAAGAAGCGGTGGCCGCCGATGTCGAAGCGCCAGCCGTCGCGCTCGACGGTGCGCGAGATGCCGCCGACCGTGTCGTCGGCCTCGACGACGGTGGCCGTGATCCCGGCTTTCGCCAGCTGGTAGGCCGCCGTGAGCCCAGCCGGCCCCGCGCCGATGATCACGATGTCGTGGCGCTGCTGGGGCGGGGTCGTGGCGGGCTCCGCAGGGGGGATCATCGCTGCTCCGGGCTGGTCGGCTCGGGCGAAGGGTAGTGGACGGCTTCACGCGGACGGAGGGCGGCAACCAGCGCATCGGCGGCCACGAGGACGACGGCGAGCAGGGCCGGAGCGTGAGCGCGCTCGAAGGCGCTCGGCCAGCCGAAGCCGGGCACGGGCGCCGAGATGACCTGGCGAGCCAGGTAGAACAGCGCGACGAGGCCGATGCACGTGACAGCGCCGATGGCGGGCAGGCGGCGTAGGCGCGGGATGCGGGCCGCGGTGAGGGTGGTGGCGGCGACGAGTGGGGCGAACCAGAGCGGGAGCACGACGGCCGCCACGACCGACAGGGCGGCGGTGGCCGTCAACGCAGGTTGCCAGCCCATCGGCGGCCCGACCCCCCGAACCCCCACCATTGCTGGCGCGACCGCCTCCTGCGGATTCCACATGGAATCCGCGCGACGGCGCCGGACTGGTACCACCAGGAGGGCGAGGCAGGCGAGGACCGACGCCAGGGCGACCACCATCCC